>NZ_JADEXI010000140.1:0-9282 GCF_015207185.1 Microcystis sp. LEGE 08355
GTGTAGGGTGTGGGGTGTGGGGTGTAGGGTGTAGGGTGTGGGGAAAGAAACCTCTTTCATCTGTGGGGGTGAAAATTTTTTCAATGGGACTGCCTCTGTTGATCAAAGATAAGCAAAAATTATTTATTGACTCCAAAAACTTGAGAATATTTAAATTAACATTCCGCAATATTTACAAATTCTTAAGAATTAATTGAGAAAGATTGTTATTTAACAACGAGGTTACAGTGGTAACAGCGATTTGATAGAATTTCATAGTGGGTTATTCTGTGCTTTTTTGGGCAGCAATGGTTGAAACCCTTGCCACACCTAGAAGGTGCTCCCAATTAAGACGGTCAAATCAGTCAATTTCACCCATAACGATGATCTTTTTTTTGTGTAGTTTTATTGCAAAAAAAAAGTTTTTTTGACAAAAAGCACAAAGTATGATAGTACCCAACGTATTTCTGGCTGCGAATAATTATTGTAGAGGGGGAGAAGGGAGAATATATAAAAATAATCACCCTACCCCACACCCTAACCCCAGGAAAAACTTCTTCAGCAAACCCTAGTTAAGGCCTGCTCGATTCTCTGACTATCGAGGGAGCGGCCGATAAAGACCAAGCGAGTTTGCCGCGTTTCCGTGGATTGCCAGGGTCGGTCGAAGAAAGAATCAAAGCGATCGCCGACTCCCTGTAACACCATACGCATCGGTTTGTTGGCCACATTAACAAATCCCTTAACCCGATAGATTTCTTCTCGGGCCACCAATTCTTTGAGCCGTTGGGTCAAAATTCGGGCATCTACGGGAGAATCGAGGCAAAACTGCACAGAATTGATCTCCTCATCGTGATCGTGTTCTTCCTCGTGATCATGATGACTAGGACGACTAGCTAAATTATCCTCGACGGCGGCATTAAATCCCAATAGCACATCGGGGCTAATTTGTCCATCGGCACAAGTAACTATTTTTACCGTCGATCGCAGTTGTGTTTTCAGCCAATTAATAATTTTTTCTAATTCAATTTCGCTGATGAGATCGGTTTTAGTTAAAAGTACCAGGTCAGCGCAGGCTAACTGATCCTCAAATAACTCCTCAATGGGCGTTTCGTGTTCTAAATTAGGGTCTGCTTGCCTTTGTGCCGTTAAAGCATCCAAATCCGCCACCAGACGACCCCTAGCGACAGCAAAACCATCCACCACGGTGATTACTCCGTCCACCGTCGCACCGTTGCGGATTTCCGGCCAGCGAAAAGCTTGAACCAGAGGTTTAGGTAAAGCTAATCCCGAGGTTTCGATCAGCATACAATCCAACTGTTGCCGTCGCTCCAGCAATTTCTGCATGGTGGGGAGAAATTCTTCCTGTACTGTGCAGCACAGACAACCGTTGGTCAATTCCACAATATTATCGTTAGGGTTGTCATCGCAGGTCTGACAACTTTTCAACAAATCACCATCAATTCCCACTTCTCCGAATTCATTGACCATAACGGCCACCCGTCGGCCTTGATTATTTTGCAGTAGATGACGGATGAGGGTAGTTTTTCCCGCACCCAGAAAACCCGTGATCACAGTAACTGGAATTTTGTGCATAGATAGAGCGATCGATCATGTTCCTAGATCAATGTATCAGACTCTCGGTCTAGGGTTGAGGGTTTCAGCGCTAATTCTTTAGGATTGCCCCACCAATTGCCGGACTGTCACAAACTAGCTGAAATTTTCCTAGTTAGTCGTTATTCTGGGAAAAGTTTCAGCCGGCTAAATAATCGCTGAAAAACTTTTGTGGGAGTGGATCATGTTACAACGTCTTTTTTTAGCCTTTACCCTCGCTTTTCCTCTTTATTTAAGCATCGCTATTCAACAGACTTCTCCTCTAGCTGATAGAATAAATCGCCCTTCTTCTCGCGGAATCAATAAAATTGAGCGGACAGTAAAAACTATCCAAAAGCAATTAAAACAAGAGCAGTCGGTTCAATTAGATTAATAAATTTGGTGAAAAAGAGGAGAGCTAAAACGGGTGCATCTCATTTTTGTAAATCTACTAATTTGGGATTTTTAAGGGGAAACTTTCTCCTAAAATTGGGCGTTACTTTCGGTTTTATCACTCAACACTAGGGTTGATTCATAGTAGGGTTGATTCATGAATCAACCCTACCCAAACCCCCCGTTGGGGACCAAACCCCGGAGCGCATTAGTTTTTCGGTGGGATGCTTACACGCGATTGTTCATATTTTTGTACTAATTTAAGAGTCACTGATAATTGCTGATTGTCGGTATTTCTGCAAATGTGGGATGCACTCGCTAAAACTCCTCTTTTTCACTTTTTACTTGACAAATTACTTGCCATTTGCTGCGGAGACTGGTATTCGGGAACTAAATCTCGTAGGGACTTAACTAAGCCCTGACGGTCATTAACTTGAATAGAATTAAGCAGTTGCTCTAATTTGATTTGCAATTCGTCCCAAGCAAGAAAGTGTTCATGAGCGCAAAAAATCTTTGGATGAGCGGTGGGACAAGCTTTATCGGTATCGATTAATAATTCTTCGTAGAGTTTTTCCCCCGGTCTTAATCCTGTGATTTCAATATCGATATCTTGTCCTAATTCCAAGCCACTTAAACGAATCATCTGTAGGGCCAAATCGTAAATTCTTACCGGTTCACCCATATCTAACAGGAATACCTCACCCCCCTTAGCCATGGCTCCTGCTTGTATAACCAAACGCACCGCCTCTGGAATAGACATAAAATAGCGAATAATATCGCGATGGGTGAGGGTAATATTCTTACGTTGGGCGATTTGTTCCCGGAAACGCGGCACCACGGAACCGCTACTATCAAGAACATTGCCAAAGCGGACGATTGCGCAACAGGTGGAACTGTCGGGTAAAGCGGCCAAAGCTTGCACGACTAACTCAGCACAGCGTTTACTGGCCCCCATAATGTTAGTCGGTCTGACGGCCTTATCGGTGGAAATGAGAACTAAATTACTAACCGAATTCTCGATCGCGGTCTGAACGACATTTAAAGTCCCCCAAATATTAGTGTAAACCCCCTGACTAGCATTGGCTTCCACAAGGGGAACGTGCTTATAGGCGGCCGTGTGATAAATTGTCTCAATCTGGTGTTGTTGGATGACTCGGGCCAGATGATTGCGGTCAAGAACATTGCCTAGATAGGCATACTTGCGTAAATCGGTATAATTTTCGCTTAAATCGAGATCGATTTTGTAGAGGGAAAACTCGTTTAATTCGTAGATTACCAGGCATTTTGGCTTGAGGAAGGCGATTTGTCGGCATAATTCCGAACCGATGGAACCGCCACCCCCGGTGACTAACACCGCTTTACCGGTGACATTTTTTCCCAAAAGTTCGGGATGGGGTAGAATTTCTTCCCGTCCTAATAATTCCGAGACATCGACACTGCGAATCTGATTGATGGCCGCTTCTCCCGATAAAATTTTTGAGAGGGGAGGAACAGTTTTAATGTCGATGGGTAAAGTTTCTAGACTTTCGATGATTTGCCGCTTTCTGGCCTTGGCTACATTCGGAATAGCGAGAACAACCCAGTCAAAGGCCCGTTTTTGGTGCAGTAGTGCCAATTGAGAGGGGGGATAAACCCTAATGCCTTGGATAACTCGCTGCTGCAAATCGGGATTATCATCAACAAAGGCCAATAAACGATAGTGGGGGTCATTTTGTAGGGAACGTGCTAATTGACAACCCACAATCCCCGCACCATAGATAACGATTGTCGGTTCCCTATCCACACTACTGACGTAAATATTCAGACGGTGAAAGACAGAACGAATCAACAATCTTACCCCGATAACCAATACTAGGGTTAACAATGCGTCGATAATCAGGACTGAACGCGGCAAAAAGGCATCCCCTTGAAAGTAGGCAAGACTGATTAAAACCCCTGAACTATAGAGAACCGCTTGCATTACGGAGGAAAGAAACTCTAATCCTGTATAACGTACTACGGGACGGTAAATACCTCTGAGATAGAAAACTAGAGTTTTAATGGCAATTAAGCCCAATATTTGCCCTAAAAAAGGTCTAATTTGCTGATATTCGAGGCTAAGATTAAACCTGAGAGAGAAGGCTAGATAGATGGTTAGACTAAAAATCAGGCAATCGGTGACAATTAAAAGAGAGCGCTTCGATGACCTAGATAGGGAATTAGCTAATTTAAGGATTTTGTTGGCCAGTTTTCTATACATTATCCAATTGATTAATTAATTTGGCTCTTCGTTACTTGGTATGATTCGATCAGGGGGCATAAATCGACTAAATCCTTATATGGCAAGAGACTCAATTGATTAGCTCGTTCTAGATAGAAAACAATTGGCAAAAATCGAAGCAATGTCTTTCTGTGTAAGGGTTTTATCCTTTATAACCCCCCTCCATTGCATAACACAAACCGAAGAACCATTAATTTTAAGTAAAATGATGTTTGGCTCTCCCCGACTTGGTGTGATAATCAGTGTTTATCGTTCCTAGTAGTCTTGCTAGGCAAGGCTTTGAAGACTATCTTTCCAGAAAATTACCCCTATTCTTCTCCCTTCCATACAGAAACGAGAAGAGCCAATGTTTTTTTATAACAGTAGCGCTACCCGTCTTTCCGGAAGATAATATCACCCAAATCCAACTATGTCAAGCGGCTGGATTTGTCAAGACTTTTTTCCTTTTACCAACTTTTCATTTCTCCCCCAAAATTTTTTGCTCCCGCAAAATAGCCGATAAATGACCGCTAGTCAAGGGTTACAATCAAGAATTGACACAAAAATTTATCGAGTCAAGTTATGAGTAATCAGTACGATGCGATCGTGATTGGGTCGGGAATCGGGGGATTGGTGACAGCGACGCAATTAGCGGTAAAAGGGGCAAAAGTCTTAGTTTTAGAGAGTTATCTGATCCCGGGGGGCAGCGCGGGTTATTTTGAACGAGAGGGTTATCGTTTTGATGTGGGTGCTTCGATGATTTTTGGTTTTGGCAAAAAGGGGACGACTAACCTCCTAACCAAAGCTTTGGCAGCGGTGGATATGAGTATCGAAACCATTGCCGATCCCGTCCAGATCCATTATCATCTCCCGGACGGATTAGACTTAAAAGTTCATCGCGACTACGAACAATTTTTACAGGAATTAATTAGCCATTTTCCCGCAGAAAAAACTGGTATCCGGCACTTTTACGATGAATGCTGGCAGGTTTTTAATTGCCTCAATAGTATGGATTTACTATCGCTGGAAGAACCCCGCTATCTGACTAGGGTTTTTTTCCAGCATCCTTTATCCTGTTTGGGATTGGTCAAGTATTTACCCCAAAATGCGGGAGATGTGGCCAGAAAATATATTAAAGACCCGAAATTATTGAAATTTATCGACATGGAGTGTTATTGTTGGTCGGTAGTACCCGCCGATCGCACTCCGATGATTAATGCGGGAATGGTCTTTAGCGATCGCCATTACGGGGGAATTAACTATCCCCGGGGAGGAGTGGGACAGATTGCTCTCAAGTTAGTCGCGGGATTGGAAAAAGCTGGTGGTGAAATCCAGTATCAAGCGAGAGTGACTAAGATTATTTTAGATGCAGGACGAGCGATCGGGGTAAGATTGACCAATGGTAAGGAATATTACGCTAAAAAGATTGTTTCTAATGCCACCCGTTGGGATACCTTCGAGAAACTACTCCCCCCAGAATCTCTCCCGGGCAGCGAAAAAAAATGGCAAAAACGCTATCAAAAATCCCCCAGTTTCCTGAGTTTGCATCTGGGAGTTAAGGCCGATGTGTTACCATCAGGAAGCGAATGTCACCATATTTTGCTAGAAGATTGGGAAAATATGGAAGCAGAACAGGGAACTATCTTTGTTTCTATTCCTACCTTACTCGATCCCTCCCTCGCACCCCCGGACCATCATATCATTCATACTTTCACCCCTAGCTGGATTGATCAATGGCAAAAACTGCCCCCCCAAGAATATCAACAGAAAAAAGAGGCCGCTGCTAATCGTCTCATCGAGCGCCTGAAAAAACTCTTTCCCAAACTAGATACAGGATTAGATTATATCGAAATTGGCACGGCTCGCACCCATCGCCGCTTTTTGAATAGAATCGATGGCAGTTACGGCCCAATACCGCGAAGAAAACTGTTAGGCTTATTAGGAATGCCCTTTAATCGCACAGCTATTCCTAATCTTTATTGTGTGGGAGATAGTACCTTCCCCGGTCAAGGATTAAATGCGGTAGCCTTTTCTGGTTTTGCTTGCAGTCATCTTCTATCGGTAGATCTCGGTTTACCTGGTCGCAGAGATTAAAAGCTGAAAATCAGGATTTTTACCAGCGAATTCGCAAACGGGAAGGTAACACTTGACAGCGTTTCTCAGATAGATGAAGCGCATTTTTGCGACTGGAGTTTTTACTTCGGCAAGGTTTAATTTATACTTCACCTTGACGAGAAACGCTGTGGGATATTAAGTAGGGAGGCACAATTATTTGTAGGATGGGTTAGCGGTAGCGTAAAATGATTGGGCGTTGGGTTTCATGCTTCAACCCAACCTACGTTCATCTGATAACTGATAACTGATAACTGATAACTGATGCTTACTCCCTTTGATTCCCCCAAATCTTTACATTGGCAGCAAAGCTTGCGATCGCCAATTATTCGTCAATTGGAGATATTTAGCTTTACAATGCAGTTTTTGACTTTTTTGCTCTGGGACCGTTTAACGGGGGCTAATAGGGGCAAAAAACGGCAAAAGAGAGCGAAATGGTTAGTTGATCGCCTCATGAATTTAGGGCCAACTTTTATTAAAATTGGACAATCTTTATCGACGCGAGCAGATTTAATTCCGCTCGAATATATCGAACAATTAACCCAATTACAGGATCGAGTTCCCGAATTTAATAGTCAAGAAGCGATCCGAGTTATCGAAACAGAATTAGGACAATCCCTAGATAATTTATTTGAAAGTTTTACTGTTTCTCCCCTCGCTTGTGCCAGTTTAGGACAAGTGCATCGAGCGCAGTTATTAAGTGGGGAAGAAGTCGTTATTAAGGTACAAAGACCGAATCTAGAAGGACTATTTAATCTCGATTTTGAATTGTTGCATCGTCTCACCCGTTGGTTAAATATTTTCCCCGTGGTGAAAAAATATAATCTAGAAGCTATCTATCAAGAATTCTTTGAGCTACTCTTTCAAGAAATCGATTATATTCATGAGGGTAAAAATGCTGATCGCTTTCGGGAAAATTTTAAGAATTATCCCCAGGTAAAAGTCCCTTTAGTTTACTGGCAATATACCACCCGCAAGGTATTAACTTTGGAGTATGTGCCGGGGATTAAAGTCGATGATCGAGAGACTTTAATAGCTAATAATATTAACGTAGATGGGATTATTCAACTGGGTATCTGTTCCTATCTCAAACAACTATTACAGGATGGTTTTTTCCAATCAGACCCCCATCCGGGTAATATGGCAGTTAGTCAGGAAGGGGAGTTAATTTTCTACGATTTCGGCACGATGTTCGAGTTAAAGTCCGTTGCTAAAGATCAAATGATCAAAACCTTTTTCGCTATCTTGAGAAAGGATACAGAAACAGTCTTAAAAACCTTGATGTATATGGGGTTAATTGAACCCGTTGTAGAGCTGCAACCCGTGCGAAATATCGTGCAGTTTCTCTTAGATGAATTTCGCGATAAACCGGTAGATGTGAAGGCCTTTGAACAAATTAGCGATCAAGTGTATTTAATGTTTAAACAGCAACCTTTTCGCTTACCTCCCCAAATGACTTTTATTATTAAATCTGTCACCACTTTGGATGGGATTGCCCGCTCCTTAGATCCCCAGTATAATTTATTAGCAGCTAGTCAACCTTTTGTGAAAAGTCTAGCGGTATCGGGAGGAACTACCAACACCATGCTTACCCTAGCTAATCAAGCGCGCACTTTTCTTAAACAACAATGGCAAAAAGGTAATAAAAACGAGAGAATGATCCGTCAATTAGAGGAAAAAATCGAGCGAGTAAATTTAGTTTTTCAAGTTAAGTCAAGGGAAAATGAACGACTTCTGAAAAGAATTTATCTGGGAATTAAAGTATTAATTAATGTTTGTCTATTGGGATTTAGCATTATCTCAGCCATATTTTTATTAGACAGCAACTATAGCAAACTAGCTATTATTCCCTTCAGTCTAGCGGGGTTATTTGGTTTATTTTTTCTGCGTTCTTCCATG
Source organism: Microcystis sp. LEGE 08355 (assembly GCF_015207185.1). Classification (NCBI taxonomy): domain Bacteria; kingdom Bacillati; phylum Cyanobacteriota; class Cyanophyceae; order Chroococcales; family Microcystaceae; genus Microcystis; species Microcystis sp. LEGE 08355. The sequence goes on from NZ_JADEXI010000140.1 coordinate 8,213, forward strand.
GCTTTATTGATTCAGGAAAGATTAGATAAAATGCTAGAAAAGTAAATAATTATCATTTTTAATTAGTAGATCGTTTTTGTTATCCGCAACAAAAATTAAAGTTTGACAGGCTGTCTGTTGACAAGATTTTCCAGAAGTTATCATAATGAAAATGTTTTCATTGCACCCAGCAGCAAGAGGACAAGAAAATGTTGTTAAAATCTTTAGCCCTTGGTTCCCTTGTCGGATTATCCTTAGTTACATCTATCCCAGTCTTGGCTAATCCTTCCCTTTCTCCAGTACAAACTAACGAAGCAATAATCGCTGTCGGTCAACAAAAATCCGATTTATTTGTTAATTTAACCACCGATGATCCTTGGCGAGCTGCAATGGCCATTGGTGTCGCCACCAATATGCTAAAAAAAGGTCACTCAACCACTATTTTTTTGAATATTACAGGGGTACACTTGGCCGCGAAGACAATTCCTCAACACACTAACGGTATCACCGGTAAAACCCTGCAAGCAATGGTAGTAGATTTCATCAGTCAAGGGGGAAAAGTCTTAATTTGTCCCTCCTGTATGAAACAAGCAGCAATAAAACCTGAAGATCTAATTGCCGGTGTGGTGACAAGTTCCCCCGATTCCCTAGAAGCAAATTTATTTAACGAAACGGTTAAAGTAATTAGCTGGTAAATCTAGCATTTTCTAGAGAATCTAGAGACCTTAACAATAAGGTCTCTATTATTAGTAGATTTATTTTTGCTTAAAAGAGCGGCCGCTCTTGACTCAGTCGTTATAGGATTTTTCTTGGTTCGTGGACCGTCCTCCCAGAAAGCTAAGCTGTTGACTATCTAGGGTTGGCTGAATATTACTGGGAGCCTTACTAGAAAACGGTTTTGGGACTTTTTTAGTCAAAAAAGTGCAAGAGACAAACGTTGAGAAATCGATCCGAGGGACTCATGCTATTAGGGGTCGAGAAGGTCGTCACCGACCTCCCCTCCCATTCAGAACCGTGCATGAGACTTTCACCTCACACGGCTCCTAGTTTGACTGTTCCCTTGTTAAGGATACAACTTGACATCTTTTTGT
>NZ_JADEXI010000141.1:0-9261 GCF_015207185.1 Microcystis sp. LEGE 08355
ATCTAAATTACTGGTTAAGACTGTCTATGAGCGCCGGAGTTGGGGGCCGGGTCGAGGAAGTTCGAGCATTTGTACTAAACTTTTCAGGACGCGGTTTAAAGGCAGTACAGCTTATCTATACCAGGATTTCGGCAAAACATGAAAATTATCGCCTACACCTATACTAACCCCCTGCTCGATAGTCCCCCCGATGACTCGATTTGGGCCTATTCTCCCGAACAAGTGTATCAGGATTTTGGCGATCGCTCACAACGGCAGCAACTGCTCTGCGATTGTCAAGGGACTCCCCCCCGACTGCTGATCCTGCGTCGCCTAGCAGAATTGGGAGACAATGGCACGGAAGTTAGCAAAATTTTACAATCCTTAGAAGCCCTCGACATAGATATAATTGCCCTAGAAGACCCGGATTATAAGCTGAATTTTGCCAAGATTCTGCAAGAAATATCAAAAAACGAACTAAGTAATCGTTTAAAAGCAGGTCACGCTCACAATCGTCTGCAAGCTTTGCCTCCCCCCGGAAAAGCACCCTACGGTTATCGTCGTGGCAAGGATCGTTATATACTCGATCGCAGTACCGCACCAGTAGTCAAAGACTTTTTTGATCGCTTTTTGATTTCCGCTTCCCTGGGTTCCACGGTGCGCTATCTAGAAAAACGCTACGGCAAAAAGATATCGATAGCTACTGCCCATAAATGGCTAACTAATCCCGTTTATCGCGGCGATTTGTGCTATCTCGGTCAAGATATTATCCCCGATACCCACACCCCGATTATCTCCCGGGAAGAAGCGGCCCAGATCGATCGCATCCTGAGAAATAATCGCAAATTACCCCCCCGCAGTGCCAGCGCCCCGCGTTCCTTAGCGGGTTTAGTCGTCTGTAATCAATGTCAATCGGGGATGACGATTACCAAAGTGACAGCGCGAGGAAAAGGCACAGAATACCTCTATTTGCGACCTTTGCAATGTCCCCGGACAAAAAAATGTTCGGCGATCGCTTATGACAAAATTCTCGATAGCACAATCGAGCGCATTTGTCAAGACCTACCACCGACGATCGCTCAGATATCTTTACCGGATTTAGAGGGGATCAAACGGGGAATGAGCGAGGAAATAGGGCAAAAAAACGATATTTTGTCGCAATTGCCCTCCCTAGAAGCGGCGGGAATTTTAGATCGAGAAACGGCTAATCTACGGGCCTATAAACTGAAAAACGAGATCGCACAGATTCAAGGACGTTTAGACCAATTACCCCCCGATAACCTGACTATTATCGCTCGTGCCGTTGCTTTTCCGCAATTTTGGCGAGATTTATCGGAAATAGAGCGCCGTTTTTATTTTCGTGAGTTTATCCGTCGCATCGAAATCGAGAGGGAAACGGCTAAGAATTGGCATTTACGTTTAATCTTCGTTTTTTAAGAGTCTGGGACAATCTTAAAGTTAGCTAAAAATTGAGGAATGTTTGAGCGATCAATGCTAAGAAAAAGGCCAACAGCGATCAATCTCAACTATGAGCAATAACAAAAGATTAACTAGGTATAAAAAAGGGCGAAAATCCTCCAGGACAAAACCCCACCTTTATGATTATCACTATAACCAACCCGGGACGATGCCGGGGTTAATCACCATCGATGAAAATGCCATTGCTACCGAGATATTTTTAATTAATTATAATTCTCAACAAGCCACTATAGTTAATAATCTCTTAGCTCAAGACTGTCTTAAATATTTATCCAATGATTCTATCTCTTGGGTTGATATCGTCGGTTTGGGTAATGAAGATAAACTGCAAGAGTTGGGGGAAATTTTTCATTTACATCCCCTAACCCTGGAGGATATAGTCAGTATTCCCCAAAGACCAAAAGTGGAAGAATGCGATAATTATCTTTTAATTATAGTGCCGATGGCCATCCTGATCGATCATCAGGGTTTTTTGCTAGAACAAATCAGTTTAATAGTCGGGAAGAATTATGTTTTAACCGTGCAGGAAGAAGGACAATACGATTCTTTAGAGGGAGTTAGGGAAAGAATCCGTTTAAATAAAGGTTCCATCCGGCAGCAAAAATCTGGTTATTTAGCCTACGCAATTTGGGATGCTATTATTGACGGTTATTTTCCTGTTTTAGAGTCCTACGGAGAAAGAATCGAGGAGTTAGAAAACGAAATTTTAGCTAGTCCCACGGAACAGACTTTATCACAAATTTACCAACTACGTCAGGAATTACTCTCCCTGCGACGAGCAATTTGGCCGCAAAGGGACACCCTCAATGCGCTTTTACGCGATGAATATATTGTCATCGATACAACGATTAAACCCTATCTAAGGGACTGTTATGACCATGTGGTACAAATCCTCGATGTTATCGAAAATTACAGGGAATTTGCCAATGGTTTAATGGATTTTTACCTGTCTTCCGTGAGTAATAAAATGAACGAGATTATGAAAACTTTAACGGTAATCTCGACGATTTTTATCCCGCTCACCTTCATTGTCGGTATTTACGGCATGAACTTTAATACTGATAAATCTCCCTATAATATGCCCGAATTAGAATGGTATTGGGGCTATGTGTTCGTCTGGGGATTGATGCTAACCGTTGCTTTCAGTTTAATCATTTTCTTTTGGCGACGCGGCTGGTTTAAGAACCTATCGACAGTGAAGAAAAGATAAACTGTTAAGCAGATTAGGCAGACCGGATTACCTGGTCGGCATCTAGTAAGAGAAAATGACTATTGCAGAGAAATCAATAATTTAGTGTCCACGGTATTTTTTAACACTTTCAGTTGATGGCTTCTAATTTTGTCCAACCAACTATAGTGCTGGTTGCGACATTGATAGACGATATCGATGTCACCAATCTCTGACTTAATCTGAGCTAAGTAGTTTTCTAGTTCGCTAATTTTCATAACCAATCTCGCTTGCGCTGAAGGACACCAACCCTAAACCAAGAATTATCGCTAAAGGATAGGGGTGACTACAGTTACTATTATAGGCCGATCATAATTCCTAAAGAAGTTCTTATCTAACAAAGTTAGCTAATGTCAGGGTTAGATGATATTAGCGAAGTTTCTTTCTAGTCGTCTAGGGGGCAGTGCCATTCCTAGGTAGGGTCTGCTGAAAAAGTTTTTCGTGGGGGTAGGGTGTAGGGTGTGGGGTGTAGGGTTTTACCCATTTTCAGGGGGTCAATTACCTAATTTTCAGGGAAAAAGTCCAGGAATTTTCCCCCCGATCCCCGCAATGGCTGGCACTTTTTGAGGTGAAAAAAGTCCAAAAGTCTTATCCAACAAGGTTTTTAGATTTATTCAGCAGACCCTAGGTAAAGGGGCTAATTTACCGAAGAAGGGCCGCAGTAATGCCCAAGCAATGTCGATAATCGCGCCAAGTCAAGAAATAGAAAATTCTCGATATTGTCTTTCACTTCCCCCAGCTTCAATAATTAATTCTTTTTTCATTACTTTTTAGTCTCTGGAGGTGGCTGTTTGGAAGCTGCCGCAATCGCTTGATTTAAGCGAGTTAATTCTTCTTTAAACTTCGGTTCTTGGGGATAGTTTTTGACTAATTTTTCTAGGATACTTTTAGCTCCAGAAACGTCTTGAGTTTGTAATCTTGTTCCATAAAGAACTAGCATAACTTCCAGATTGTCGGGATATTTTTGATATAACTTTTCTAAAGGTTCTCTAGCTCCGATAAAATCTTTTAACTGTAGGCGAGCTTGTGCTAGTCCTTGCAAAGCAGTGGGGTTATCTGGTTCGCGTTCGAGAATTTTCTCGTAACCTTTGACCATTTCTTGTAATCTTTCGGTGGGAATAGTTGCATTTTGCCCGGGTTGATTGCCTTGGGGGGAATTAGAATTATTATTTTTCAATAAACCTAAGGTTGGCACTACCATTAAAGCCAGAAATACTAAACCAGAGGAAACAATTAAGACTCGTTTGAGCGTATCGTTATTTTTTTGGGGCATACTTTTTAAAGATTAGAGATAAGATTAATTATTGGTGACTCGATGAAATTCGTGACCCCAAAGATTATAAGCCCAAATTCCCAAGCCAAAACTACCTAAGCAGAGGATGGTGAGCATCAGGAAAACTTGCCACCTATTGTAACCTGCTTCCTGAAGTTCTAGACGACCCAGGATAGTGGCGGCTAAGAGGATTAAAACTCGACTAAATACCGCCCACTTGTGGAAGATAAAGACTACCGCCAAAGACCAGCCGAGAATTGATAATACAGCACTAATATCGTTTTTAAACCAACTGCGGAAAAATACCGGCATTAAGTGACTAAACAGAGTTAATCCTAGGGCAATTGAGAGAATAACCCCTACCGCTAGGATATAGATGATGATTTCTAGCCATTCGCTAGTGAGAGTCCAATTCATCTCATCACCGCGGGCAAGTAACCAATCACTCCATGATAAACGCTCCTGGGCGATCAACCAGCCAAACAGCCCATAGACTGATGGAATCAGAAAGGTAAGTAGTACAAGGCGCCAAAACATAATCAGTTATCAGTTATCAGTTATCAGTTTTGAGTTATTAGTTATTAGTTATCAGTTATCAGTTATCAGTTATCAGTTATCAGTTATCAGTTAACTGAAAAAAGTCAAGCCTGAACCCTGAAAGAGGGGAAAATTGCCCCTTTTCAGACTTCAGGCCCGTGGAGTTGTCCCGATCGCTTAGGACATATACTGGATGATAAAGTCGAAGTAGGGGGCTGCTGCCACGGCATCTTCTTGAGTCAAAAGAGCTAAAGCGGCCTCTTTGAGACAACGAATCGCTTCCACCATGCCGGGGATGGGAACATTAAGAGAGTTATACATCTCTTTGACCCCGATCAGGCCGGTTTGTTCGATCGGACCTTTATCTCCGGCTAATACCCCATAGGTAACTAGACGCAGATACCAACCATAATCGCGCAAGCATTGATTATATTGACGCTGACCGTAGGCATTACCTCCTGGCGCTCTATAATCGGGACGTTTCTTGAACAGTTGTTTTTGAGCCTGATCGACGATTTTTTTCTCATTTTCAGCGAGAGTCTCGGCAATGCGAATTCTCTGCTCGCCAGTTTTTAAAAATTGCCCGATACCCTGTAGTTCACCACTACTAGGATAACGAAGTTCGTCGTCGGCTTTGAGGATGACTTGGCTAACTACGCTCATAATATCAAGGTAAATTCTGATAACATTCTGTAGTTTATCTCAGGTCGGGGTCTGGAAGTCGAGTCATCCCTGCTGGTTGGGCAATTCCTAAAAATTGTAATATTTCGTTATGAGTTTCCCCGACAGCCCGGTTACTGTCTAGAATGAATGTATTAGTGGTCAGGAGCGAGGAGATGGCAATTGAGATGTCACCGCACACCGATTAACTTGAACCCGATAACTGGTAATTAATATGGAATTTTTAGCATCCTTCCTATTGATAGCGGGCATTCTGGGATTAAATGGCTTTAAAATCGATCGAGAATACCAGCGTGGTGTTATCTTTCGTCTAGGGCGTTATCAAGACACCAAAGGCCCCGGACTGTACTGGATCATTCCCCTAGTTGACCAAAAAATGCAGCTGGATATTCGCACCAAAACCGTCGATATCGCCCCGCAAGAAACTGTCACCGCCGATAATGTCACAATTAAGGTTAATGCGGTTCTCTACTATCGCATTATCGACCCTAGCAAAGCGATTAATAAAGTCGAATCCTATCCCGCGGCCGTTTATCAAGCGGCCATGACCACTTTAAGAAATGTAGTTGGTCAAAATCGTCTCGATGATGTCTTGCAAAAACGAGACGAAATTAATCATGCGGTTCAACAAATTGTCGATGAAATTAGCGAACCCTGGGGCATCGATATCGAACGGGTGGAGATGAAAGATGTGGAAATTCCCACCGGTATGCAGCGGGCAATGGCCAAGGAAGCGGAAGCTTTGCGAGAAAAACGGGCCCGTTTGATTAAAGCTGCCGCAGAACAGGAAGCCTCCCTAAAATTAGCGGAAGCTTCCCAATTAATCATGGAAAATCCCGCCGCTTTGGAATTACGCCGACTACAAATGTTAACGGAAATTGGAGCGGAAAATAACACCAGTACCATCATTATGATCCCCTCCGATATCTTAAATCTGGCTCAAAAATTAGCCGAAAAACCATCACAAAATGGCTCAATTGTCAATAGCCAAAAGGGTTAATTTTCTCTGGTGTGTTAGGTTGGTTTAACACACCTAAAATTGTTAATTAACGCATGGTGACAAATTCCTCGGCAGCACTGGGATGAATGCCGACAGTGGCATCAAAATCGGCTTTTGTTGCACCCATTTTTACGGCAATGGCTACTCCTTGAATAATTTCTGCGGCGTGATCTCCTACCATGTGCGCCCCAAGGATTTTACCACTTTCCTGATGGACAACTAATTTCATCAAAGTTTTGTCCTCTCGGCCTGGTAAAACATTGTAACCGGGGCGGAATTTAGACCGATAAACTTTAATTTCCGTGTCACCATATTGTTTTTTTGCTTGCAATTCTGTTAATCCCACCGTCGCCGCTTCAGGAGTAGAAAATACTGCCGAAGGAACGTTTTCATAACTCATTAACCGGGGTTTATTACCAAAGACTGTATCGGCAAAAGCTCGCCCCTCATTAATCGCCACGGGAGTTAAATTAATTTTATCGGTACAATCGCCCACGGCATAGATATTATCTTCGCTGGTTTGGCTATACTCGTTGACGACAATTGCCCGATTTTTAACCTCGACATTGACATTCTCTAAGCCCAATTTTTCCAGCTTAGGAATTCTTCCAGTAGCGGCTAATCCTAGGGCATCAACAAAGAGAATTTCTGCGGTTTCTTTTCCCTGAATATGTACCTTTAAACCCTCGTCAGTTTTCTCGATCGAAGTGGGAAAAGTTTCGGGCATAATTTTAATTCCCTGACAGATCATTTCCGCTTGAATCTCATCGCGGATATCCTCATCAAACCCTCTTAAAATCTTGTCTTTACGGATTAACTGCACCACTTCTGTCCCTAATCCGTGCATAATACCAGCAAATTCTACCCCAATATATCCTGCCCCTAAAACTATAATTCTTTTCGGTTGTTCTGGCAGTTGAAACATAGCATCAGAAACTACCGTATGTTCGATCCCCGGAATATCGGGTTTAACCGGGTGTCCCCCCACGGCAATTAAAATTTTATCGGCAGTAATTTTCTCCTCTCCCACCTCTAGGGTATGGCTATCAAGAAACTTGGCATAATTAGGAAAAATCGTCACTTGAGAATTATCGAGCATCTTTTGATAAATGCCATTTAAACGGATAGTTTCCTGATTAACGGCGCTAATTAATTTTTGCCAATTTAACTGACTCTCTACTGGACTCCAACCGTAACCTTCCGCATCCTTAAATAGTTGCGGAAAACGACTAGAATAAACCATTAATTTTTTGGGAATACAACCGCGATTAACACAGGTTCCTCCCAAGCGATCATATTCTGCTAATCCCACTTTTGCCCCGTATTCGGCTGCCCGTCTAGCGGTGGCAATACCCCCAGAACCACCACCAATCACGAATAAATCAAAATCATAACTCATAAAAATATCCTCGCGAATGTATAGAAATTTGACGGAATCAAGAAACTTTCTGGGCAAAAAAGGATAGAGAATATCTCGGAGCAATCCCTAACTGAATCTATTCAGTAACTAGGACAATATGGTCACTAAGGCTGCTAAATTAGAGTCAATTTATTTACTGCCAAGATTTAATTCTATGCTAACACACCGATCGAAATTATCTTTTCTCTTGGGGACTTGTTCCCTATTTCTCTGGGTAAACCATCCCGTCACCCTCGCAACCCCCATCAGTCAAGACAATTCCCCCCCTTCCCAGTTTATCTGTCCGGCAGACTTAGCCACCAGGATCGATCGCATTTTGGACCGCCCCGATTATCAAGGCACTTATTGGGGAATTTTAGTAAAATCCCTCAATTCTCAGGAAAATCTCTATAGTCTCCACGAAAATAACTTTTTTACTCCCGCTTCTACTGCGAAACTATTAACCACTGCCGCCGCTTTTAGCAAATTTAACCGCGATTATCGTCTGAAAACCCCCATTTTAGCCCAAGGCAACCCCCCCAATTTAGAGACTTTAACCTTAGTCGGCAGGGGAGATGCAACCATAACCACAGAAAAGTTAGAAAAATTAGCAGAAAAGTTAAAAGAACAGGGAATTAACTCAATTTCTCGCTTAATTGTCGTTGCTAGTCCTTTTGTCGTCTCCGATAGTCAAAAAACCTGGGAATGGGAAGATGTCTTTTTTGACTATGCTGTACCCGCTTCTAGCTTGGTTTTAAACGAAAATTCCGTCACTTTAAAGCTTTTACCGCGACAATTGGGGCAAAGCTTAGATTTACAATGGTCTGATCCCATTGCCGCTAAACAATGGCTAATTGAGAATCAAACCAGCACCGCAGCGCAAGGAAGTCCGAATACTCTAGCAATTAAGGGCAATTTAGCCAATAATCGCCTGATTATCACTGGTTCTCTGGCTATTGATAGTCAAGATGATTTTAATTTAGCTATTCCCCAACCCTCGGAATATTTCCTGGCTCGCTGGCTTAATATTCTTGAAAAAGCGGGAATTACCGTTAAAAATGCGGAAATTAGTTCAGAAATTCGCGGCGATGAAATCACCAATTTAGAATCAGAACCATTAGCATATTTGGTGGAAAAAGTCAATAAAAATAGCGATAATTTACTAGCCGAAACCCTACTACAAATGCTCGGCGGTGTGTCGGGATTGCAAGAAACTTTAACAAAACTGGGAATTAACAGCGATGGTTATAAAATCGGCGATGGTTCGGGGCTATCACGACAAAATCTGATTAAACCCAATACTTTAGGTCAAATATTACAACTAATGGCAGAAAACCCTGATTATCGTCGTTCTTTAGCCATTGGCGGCATTGATGGCACTTTAACCAATAGATTTCGCCAGACTCCCCTAGAAGGACGATTACAGGCAAAAACCGGGACTTTAACCGGAGTTACCGCTCTCGCTGGTTATCTAGAAACCGCCGACAATCAACCCCTAATCTTTAGCATAACCGTGAATAACAGCGATAAAACCGCCACCACCCTCAGAAACGGCATCGATGAGGTGATTTTGCTTCTAGGACAGTTAAAACGCTGTTAATCTTTAGGAGCCGGGAGACAGGAGATAGGGGGATAGGGAGATAGGGAGATAGGGGGATAGGGAGATAGGGGGATAGGGAGATAGG
>NZ_JADEXI010000142.1:0-9220 GCF_015207185.1 Microcystis sp. LEGE 08355
CCCCACTTCCCGCGGGCCAGAAAAGGGGTGAGCTAATAAGTTTAGTGATAAGATGACCGAATTGTAAGCGGGGACTTGATATGGCAGAAACCCTATTATTTAATGCTTTGCGACAGGCGATCGATGAGGAAATGGGCCGCGACCAGACAGTATTTGTTTTAGGTGAAGATGTGGGTCATTACGGCGGTTCCTACAAAGTTACCAAAGATCTCTACAAAAAATATGGCGATTTAAGGGTTTTAGATACTCCCATCGCTGAAAATAGTTTTACGGGCATGGCAGTGGGGGCAGCCATGACGGGATTGCGTCCGATTATTGAAGGCATGAATATGGGTTTTCTTCTGCTTGCCTTTAACCAAATTGCCAACAATGCCGGGATGTTACGTTATACTTCCGGCGGTAATTTTAAAATCCCCATGGTTATCCGCGGTCCGGGGGGTGTGGGGAGACAATTAGGTGCGGAACATTCCCAACGTTTAGAGGCCTATTTTCACGCGGTACCTGGCCTAAAAATTGTCGCTTGTTCCACTCCTTACAATGCCAAAGGTTTATTAAAATCGGCGATTAGAGATAATAACCCCGTGCTTTTCTTTGAACACGTTCTTCTCTATAATCTCAAGGAAAATTTACCTGATAGCGAGTATCTTTTACCCCTCGATAAGGCGGAAATCGTTCGCAAGGGAGAAGATATCACCATTCTCACCTATTCGCGGATGCGACATCACTGTTTACAGGCATTAAAACAGTTAGAAAAAGATGGCTATGATCCAGAAATTATCGATTTAATTTCCCTGAAACCCTTTGATATGGAGACGATTGCCGCTTCGATTCGCAAGACTCATAGGGTGATTATCGTGGAAGAATGTATGAAAACGGCGGGAATTGCTTCCGAGTTAATTGCTTTAATTAACGAGCAGTTATTCGATGAATTAGATGCCCCCGTGTTAAGATTATCTTCCCAAGATATCCCCACACCTTATAACGGTAATCTAGAAAGATTGACGATTATTCAACCTAATCAGATTGTCGAAGCTGTCCAAAAAATGGTCGGTGATCGCATTTAAAAAATTCTCCTTTTGATACTGAAGTTATGCAGAGACAAAATTGGTTATTGTTACTGATCATCGGCCTGGTTGTTGCCTCGATCATCATCCTGATTAAGTTACCCCTACAATTAGGTTTGGACTTGCGCGGTGGTAGTCAATTAACCATTCAGGTTAAACCCACTGAAACCGTGACAACCATTCAACCTAATGATTTAAAGGCCGTACAAAATGTGATTGAAAATCGCGTTAATGCCCTCGGTGTTTCTGAATCATTAGTGCAGACTGTGGACAGTAAAAATCAGGTAATCGTGCAACTACCCGGTGTCACAAATCCCAAAGAAGCTGAGAGAAACTTAAATGTTCAGGCCCAATTAGAATTTCGTCAGCAAAAACAAGGTACAGAAGGAGAATTCCGGGCTGAATATTCAATTTTTCAACAAAAAAAAGCGGAATTAGCCGCCCTCAAAGGCGAGAATAAACCCGAAAATGCCGCTAAAATTGCCGAACTAGAACAATCTCTGCAAAAATCTAAAGAGGCGATTTTAAATTTATTTGAATCGGTGGACTTAACTGGAAAAAATCTGCAAAATGCCACTATTAGTTCCACCCAAGGGACTAACTGGGAAGTGGCCATTACTTTCGATTCGGAAGGGGGCAGTAAATTTGCCGAACTGACTAAAGCGATCGCAGGTACTGGTCGCAGTATTGGGATTTTCCTCGATAATGAATTAATTAGCGCCCCTGTGGTTGATGTGCAGTTTGCCCAAACGGGAATCACAGGAGGCCGGGCCGTGATTACTGGTAATTTTACCGCCGAAACTGCCAACGATCTAGCGATTCAATTGCGCGGTGGTTCCCTACCTTTCCCTGTCAAAGTGGAAGAAATTCGCACCGTCGGGGCAACTTTAGGCCAGGATAGCATCCGTCGCAGTATCTACGCTGGTTTAGTGGGTTTACTGTTAGTTTTAATCTTCATGGCGGTTTATTACCGTTTACCCGGGATTATTGCCGATGTTTCCCTGATTATCTATACTATTCTCTCTCTGGGGGCTTTTGCCTTAGTGGGAGTCACCATGACGTTACCCGGTATTGCTGGATTTATCCTCAGTATCGGCATGGCAGTTGATGCAAATGTACTAATTTTTGAGCGTACCCGGGAAGAATTAAGGGCCGGAAAATCCCTATTTCGGGCGGTGGAGTCGGGATTTTACCGGGCTTTTTCCAGTATTCTTGATAGTAATGTCACTACTTTAATCGCCTGTGCTGCCTTATTTTGGTTGGGTTCAGGATTAGTCAAAGGTTTTGCTTTAACTTTAGCCATTGGGGTAGCTGTGAGTATGTTTACCGCTTTAACCTGTAGTCGCACTCTCCTGTTAATCACCGTGTTAAACGTCCCTAGCATTCGCCAAAAACCCCAACTTTTCTGCCCCAATTTACCGGTAAATCAATAATCAGTTATCAGTTATCAGTTATCAGTTATCAGTTATCAGTTATCAGGAGTCGGTCGTCAGGAGTCGGTCGTCAGGAGGAGATAGGGTGATAGGGAGATAGGGAGATAGGGTGATAGGGTGATAGGGTTTTGGGGTGATAGGGTGATGAGACAACTTCCCCACTTCCCCACTTCCCCACTGATTACTGCTTACTGATAACTGAAAAATCTCCCCACTCCCCAAATCCCTTTTTTCCTTTTTCCTTTTTCCTTTTTACTTTTTACTTAATCGATATGGCATTTAACGTTACAAAACAGCGTAATTTTTGGTGGACAGTCTCGGCCCTGCTGACGATTGGTAGTATTTTGGCCATGGTAATTTCTTGGTTCACTATTCAAGCGCCTTTGCGACCGAGTTTAGATTTTGTTGGTGGTACGAGAATTCAGATAGAATTAGCCTGTGCCAAAAAGAATAACTGTGAGAAACCCTTAACTACTGCCGAAGTGCAAGTGATTTTAGACGAGGAGGGATTGGGTAACAGTAGTGTGCAGGTGTTGGATAAATATACTTTATCGGTGCGGACGAAAACCCTCGCAGAAGAACAGAGAACGAAATTACTCGACACCTTAAACCAGACAATTGGCACCTTTGACCCCGAAACCAGTCAAATCGATACAGTTGGGCCGACCATCGGTCAAGAATTATTTAGGTCAGGATTTTTAGCTTTATTAGTTTCCTTTTTTGGCATTGCCGCCTATCTCAGCTTCCGTTTTCAACGGGATTACGCTTTTTTTGCCATTGTCGCCCTGCTGCACGACGTTTTGATCACTGTAGGGGTCTTTGCGGTTTTAGGCTTAATTGCGGGGGTAGAAGTGGATAGTTTATTTTTGGTTTCCCTATTGACAATTGTGGGCTTTTCTGTTAATGACACAGTGGTAATTTATGATCGCGTGCGGGAAAATTTTGTTAATACCCCCGAATTATCCGTGGATGAAATTGTCGATAATGCGGTGAGTCAAACCCTAACTCGTTCAATTAATACCACCCTGACCACTTTATTGCCTCTGGTGGCGATTTTTCTCTTTGGTGGCACCACCTTAAAATATTTTGCCCTAGCTTTAATTATCGGTTTCGTAGCTGGGGCCTATTCGAGTATTTTTATCGCTAGTACCCTACTAGCTTGGTGGCGCAGTCGTTCCCATCGACCCACACTCAATTACAGTTAGGATGCCATTGGTGAAGAATCAGTGGTTCTTGGATGGGTCGTAATAGTAATTTCAACCTGTTGATTGAGACGACCCAAAATTGATATCAAACGGTCAATAGTAAAGCGTCCCAAATTAGCACGGCGAATCTGGACAAATTCACTGTGATTAATTCCAGTTCGCACTTGAGCATCGCGGGTTGATAAGTCTTCCTTCTCCAGAACCTTGATAATTTCAGCAGCAAGCAGTGCTTTCGCTTGTCGCACGTCCGCATCTACATCGCCAAAATCGCGGTACACATTCCCGCTACCTTGTACCAGTTCAAGTTGTTCTTCACTCATCGGAAATTTTGGGTCTGAAACCCCGCCGTTCTAGGTTGGCTTTACGTTAGAATTAAAAGGCCAGTCTCGAAAACCAAGTGGACGGCGCAGCACCGTTCGGCTGAGCTCACGGCCGAAGCCTTGAAAACTCGGCTTAGGGGGTTCCGACCAGAAAAGCTTGGCCGGGTAAAAAGTCGCGCGCAACAAGTACAAGAAGCTATAGGCGGTCAACGTACCGTGGGACACACGGAATCGGGCTTCTGAAATGGGGCGAAAGTCTGTGGACTCTGTGTAAGACAGTACATGGTTTTTTAACTGTGGTATGCGACGGTGGTGGAAGCAGAAACTTAAATCGTGAGGTTTAGGAATCGCCGCACTTTTAGGGCGGCGAGGATGTCAAGAGAGTTCCTCCTTCAATCCCTTGAGCCGTGCTTTGATAACTGATACCACCTGTCAAGCCCCATTATATCTGTTGAAGTTTTTGCTTGTGTCAATCAAAGCGGCAATCGCCTGATAATATCTGGTAGTGCGATTGCTAATCTTGTAGGTTGGGCCCGTTGTGGGTAAACAATAAATATATTTTCGTAACAGAAAGCTCATGATTCATGGATGATAAGCCGTAATAACCAGACTTCTATCGACACTATAAATTGCTTCAACACGACGAAAACTAGAATGATTCCACCAGACTTTAATTCTATTTCCCTTGGCTGGAGCAGACCCAACAACGGTATAACCAGCATTGAACATCAATTGTTCAAAAACTTCTGCTGGCATTGTTTTAGATGAAATGGGAGAAAGACCATCAATTTGATGCTTATCGAGGGTCATAACTCCCTTTATAGGTTGTGAAAATTTGATAACCAGGTAAAACTAAGCTGATACCAGCAAAACTATGTATTGTTCCTGGATAACTTTCTTCTGCATCACTACCCCCCAATCGCCAACAAAAAGAACCCAACCAAATATAAAAGCCTGGAATCAGTGCGTCCATAGAATAGGCAATATCTTTTAACCGAGGGTTAACTCCGTTTGATGATCCCTTTTTTTGGGAAACTTTTATTTTCATTTATTTTCATTATTTTAAACTTATACTTATTTAAGAATGATACCATATTTTTGTTAGCATTGACGATGACAATTATCACAATGTCCACACTTAAACCCTTTGGCGCGATTGCTGATATGGTAGGTTGGGTTGAAGCATGAAACCCAAAGCTAATCAAAGATATTTGAAGGCCTTATTATCTTCAACCGTCCCATCGAACTAAGATAGTACAAGCTTAAAGATGGCTGTTAGTCACCAGCTAAATTTTTTGACCAATTGGGTCAAATTACTTCAAGAGATTTGATTGCGAACACCACTAAAAGCGGCATAGGCGATCGCTATAGCATCCACAGCATCATTAATGGGCATTTTTGTCAATCCGAATAAATACTTAATTTGTTCAGCCACCTCAGCTTTAGTGGCCTTACCATGGCCCAGATGACATTTCCAACTAGCTTGATGGAGGAAAATCGGTTCAATTCCCCCATCGCGACAGCTAACCAGATTGATAATTCCCAATGCTTGCAGGACTCCACCAGCTGCCTTGATTTGCCGGTTAAAAAAGGGCATTTCCACGGCAATTTCCCCTGGTTTATATTCTGCGATTAACTCCTTTAAATCCCGTTCAATTTCGATCAAACGCTGGGCAGTAGAAAGATTTTTAGAAGTTTCGATCGTGCCATAATCGACTAAAATCGGCATTAACTCACTATTATCCCGGAGAATAGCCCAACCGACAATCGCTAATCCGGGGTCGATACCCAACCAAGTAGTCATAGATTAAGCCAAAAAATCTTGGACGATTTCGAGGATTCTTTGGGATGCTTGTCCATCTCCAAAAGGATTAATGGCATTAGCCATACGATCATAGGCGATTTTATCCCCTAATAATTCTCCCGCTTCTGCTAAAATTTGCTCTGGATTAGTCCCAATTAATTTCGCTGTTCCCGCTTGCACTGCTTCTGGTCTTTCCGTGGTTTCTCGCAATACTAAAACCGGTTTTCCTAAACTAGGGGCTTCTTCTTGAATGCCCCCGGAATCAGTTAATAATAAATAACAGCGTTGAATCGCCCCCACTAACTCGGCATAATCGAGAGGTTCAGTTAAAAATACCCTAGGATGATTGCCCAAAGCGGACTGAATTGGTTCTCGGACAGTAGGATTGCGATGCAGGGGTAATAATAGGGCCGTATCGGCATATTTTTCTAGTAACAAAGTGAATCCTTTGATAATATCCTGTAAGGGTTCGCCCCAATTTTCCCGGCGGTGAACCGTGGCTAATAAAACCCGATAATCTGACCAATTTAAGCCCGCAATTTGACATTTTGGGGCAGTTTTAGCCACGGTTAATAAAGCATCAATAACTGTATTGCCGGTGTGGTGAATATTTCCCGTCACCCCAGATTTTTGTAAATTTTCTACGGCTAAAGTAGTGGGAGCAAAATGTAGGGTAGTCAGTTGAGAAATTAGGCGACGATTAGCTTCTTCGGGATAGGGATTATAGATATCATTAGTTCTTAATCCTGCTTCTACATGGGCGATAGGAATTTGTTGATAAAAAGCCGCTAAAGCAGCAGCAAAAGCAGTGGTAGTATCACCTTGCACAATAATTAAATCTGGTTTTATGCGCTCAAAAACCGTTTCTAAACCCCGTAAACTGCGGCAAGTAATATCAGTTAACGTTTGACGGGTTTGCATAATATCGAGATTTTCATCTGCTTTTAAAGCAAATAATTCCATCACCTGCGCCACCATTTCTTTATGCTGTCCCGTCAGAATTACATGGGTTTGAAACTGTTGCGATTCTTGAAAAGCACGAATAACGGGAGCTAATTTAATCGCTTCGGGACGAGTTCCAAGAGTAATACAAATTGATTTCAACATATTATTATCAGTTATCAGTTATCAGTTATCAGTTATCAGATGTGAGTTTTCAGTTCACTGATTACTGATAACTGAAAATCACTTGAATTGTGCTGTTTTGTCATTTTTCACTGGTGGGGGGGTGTTGAACGATAAATTGGGGATAGAGTTGCATTTGCTTAGGATTTAAAGAAGGTCGAGAGATGGTCAAAACTTTTTGTTTAGCTAACTCTTGAGTCATGGTATCCAAAGTTTGAGCGATACGCAAATTATATTCTAATTGTTCCCCAGAAGAAAGCAGATTACTTAAGCCATCAATTAAACGTCTTAAATTATCGCGAAATTGGGGATCGCCGATTAACTCATCGATATCGGAGGTGATTTTTTGAGTATTTTCAAAAGTCACCCGAGCGGATTCGAGAGTTTTTTGCAACACGACAATTGTAGCAGGATCGTTAATAGTTTTAGTAATTTCTCGTAAATTATTCGATGTTTCCACCGCATTATTCAAAATCGTCTCGATATTTTGCATGACTTGTTTAGTATCAATTTCATCTAAACCAGCATTCAACCTCAGGGCGGTATTATTGAGATTATTAGCGAGACTACCAATACCTAAACTAGCTTGATTAATATTATCGAGAGTATTAACAATTTGTCCCCGATTTTCGCTGAGAACACCATTGAGATTAGCGACTAATTGGGAAGATTGTTGAAAAGTTCTGCTGATTTGACTGCGATTTTCCTGAACGGTACTATCTAAAGTATTGATAAAACGCGAGGCATTATTAGCCGTATTAGTCACCGAGCGACTGGTGGTAGCTAATTCCAAAGATAGACGAGAGATTTCTCTTTGGGCATTACGGATAGTTTGGGAGGTATCATCGGATAAACGGGCGATTTTTTTGGCCGCTATAGCGGTATTTTTGGTGACATCATTGAGATTACCCACAAATTCAGGACTGGTAAAAGTATCCACTAAACGACCAACACTAGACATTAATTGTGTTCCTGTTGTCCCCTGTAAACGACTATTATTACAGAGAATTAACTGTTGATCACAGTCGGGACTCAGAGGGTCGAGATTTTTGGCCTCAGCACTTAAAGAAACTAAGGGAGTGATATCGATGGCTGCCTCCCCAATTAATCCGGAAAGATTGGTAGTAACAGTTACCTTCCTAGGCATAACTAAAGTAGCAGAAGCAATCTCGCCAATAACTTCCACTTGATTACTCCCCGGGATAAAACTCGTAATTCTTCCCACTCTCACCCCGCGAAAACGCACCGGTGCCCCGACTTGTAACCCTTCCACGTCGGCAAACTCGAAGATTAATTGATAGGTTCTTTGACCAAATCCCCCCCCGCGAACCCAGATAGCGAGCGCCCCAAAGACCAATAATCCGCCTAGGGCAAACAAACCTAGTCTTCCTTCCCGTAAAGCTCGCGAACTCTGCATGATTTTTCTCTCATTCTCGATAGTTCTTAATTTAGATTAATCTAGCTTAAACGATTGTTCTAATCGGACCTTCAATGCTGGCGCTAAAAAATTGCCGAATCATGGGATGATCGGTACGATCGATATCTGCCACTAATCCCTGCCATTGCACTTTTCCCTGATAGAGAAATACTACTCGATCGGCGGTGCGTCGGATGGTACTTTGTTGGTGAGAAACCATCACATAGGTGTTCGCAGACCCCGATTTTTCATGGAGAGTCCGCACTAGATCCTCGATAATTGTGGAAGCTATCGGGTCTAATCCCGCGGTAGGTTCATCATATAGCAATAATTCGGGATTATCGGCCTGATTATCGGGATTAGTGATAATAGCGCGGGCAAAAGCCACCCGTTTACGCATTCCCCCCGATAGTTCCGAGGGATAAAGGTCACTGATTCCCTGTAAACCGACCATTTCCAGGCTTTCTTCCACTAATTCCCTAATTCTGGCTTTTTTTAAATTAGTTTGTTCATAAAGATAAAAACCGACATTTTCCCCGACGGTGAGAGAATCAAACAGGGCCGTTTGTTGAAAAACTAAGGAAGTTCGCATCGCTTCCCGACCATCTTCTAGCAATCCCTGACGCAATTGACCTTTAATACGAATTTCTCCCGCATTTATCCCCGTTAATCCCGCAATTACTCGTAAAACCGTCGATTTTCCCGTTCCCGACGGCCCGATAATTACCAGGGCCTCCCCTCGATAAATGGTTAAATCTAAACCTTCGAGAATAACATTATCCCCGAATCTTTTCGATACTCCTCTCAATTCAATTAACGGTTCTTTCATCGTCGCTTAATTATCTTATAACC
>NZ_JADEXI010000143.1:0-9118 GCF_015207185.1 Microcystis sp. LEGE 08355
GGGTAGTGGGGTAGTGGGGTAGTGCGGCATTTGGCTGAAATTTCCCTAAATCCCTAAATACCTAAATCACTGATAACTGATAACTGATCACTGATCACTGATAAGTAGGGAGGCACAATTATTGGTAGGATGGGTTAGCGGTAGCGTAACCCATGCGGGCGTTGGGTTTCATGCTTCAACCGTTCGGCAAAAGCTCACGGCCGAAGCCCAACCTACGTTCATCTGATAACTGATAACTGATAACTGATAACTGAATAAATGCTACACATTGCTACTTTTTCTTGCGAAAATGAGCGCCAAAATTGCGGTTTTTGGCAGAAACTTGCGCCCCATACCCGGGTTTTAGTGACTCTTTTGTTAGTTTTTGCCACAGCCTTAACTCCGAATGGTAGCTGGGAAACTTGGGCAATTTACGGATTAGGATTAATTATTTTAATTCTGATTAGTCGGGTGACTATTCCTATACTTTTACAAAGAGTAGCGATCGAATTTGTCTTTATCGGTGTGGTTTTATTGGGAACCCTTTTTCGCGATGGCGGGGAAATTCTTTGGTCTTGGGGATTTTTGCGGGTAACTAGCGAGGGATTGCTGGTGTTAGGCAGTGTGGCCATAAAAGCTTTTCTCTGTCTTTGTACGGTCAATATTCTGGTTTTAACGACAGCAATTCCCGACCTGTTGCAAGCATTAGTTACCCTAAAAACTCCCCCTTTATTGGTGGCAATTTTGGCTTCTATGTACCGTTATCTAGCTGTTTTGATCGCTGAATTTAATTCCATGCGAAGGGCAGCAATTGCGCGTAATTTAATGAGTAGTCCCCGATGGCAACGGTTGCTAGTGGGACACATGATCGGCTCTTTATTTATCCGTACCTACGAACGGGGCGATCGCATTTATCAGGCCATGTTATCGAGGGGTTACACTGGTTCCTTGCCTTCTGTGCAGGTTCCCCAAAGCAAGCTGAAAGATTATCTCGCTATAATTTGTATAGTAATTCTGATCCTCTGGGGTCAAATGGTACATCTACTCAGGTAAAAGTCTCGTTTTTCATGCACCACAACCCGATTTTTATTGAAAACCTAGTTTATACCTATCCTGACGGTACAGAAGCGTTAAAGGGTATTAATTTAGCCATTGAAGCTACGGAAAAGGTGGCTTTAGTCGGGGCAAATGGATCGGGAAAATCCACCTTATTACTGCATTTTAACGGTATTCTCCCGCCACAAACGGGTAAAATCACCGTCGGTCCCTACCAAGTTAAACCAGAGAATTTAGAAAATATCCGCAATTTTGTCGGTTTAGTCTTCCAAAACCCCGACGATCAGCTATTTATGCCCACTGTCTGGGAGGATGTGACTTTTGGCCCGATGAATCAGGGAATTCGGGGAGAGGATTTAAACCATCGCTGTCATCATGCTTTACACGCAGTGGGATTGGATTCCCAGCATTATGGTAAGAGAAACAGTCAGAATCTATCGGGGGGTGAAAAAAAACGCGTGGCCATTGCGGGGGTTTTAGCCATGTTGCCGCAGGTCTTAGTTTTTGATGAACCTAGCGCCCAACTGGACCCCCGGTCCCGTCGGCAATTAATACAACTGTTAGCCACTTTACCCCAAACCCAAGTGATCGCTACCCACGATCTCGATCTGGCTTTAGAATTATGCGATCGCACGGTGGTGTTAAGTCGTGGTCAGGTGGTGGGAGAGGGAGAAACCGCTAAGATTTTAAGTAATCGGGAATTTTTGGAACAACACGACTTGGAAACACCCCTTTGTTATAGTCGTCCCTACTGTGCGATCGCTGATGCGCCCTCACAAGTCAGTGATCAGTGATCAGTTATCAGATGTGAGTTTTCAGTTCACCGATTACTGTTTACTGAACACTAAAAAAAGCTCCCTTTTCCCCTCTCATAGACAGTCTTAGCGAGTGATTGAGATAGTCAACAGCTTACCGCTACTTAGCGGTTAATTTTTGGGATTCTAAGGGAGAATGATGTAATAACATTAATTGATTTTCTTGTAAGATTTCGATAGCATAAGCAAGGCCAGAAGTATCGCTAAATTCAACTTCAAAAACATTTGGCTCATAGACTTCTACAATTGTTCCCACTTGCCTGCGATATAATCCCAATTGTGGTAAGTCTTCTAATAAATCAACCACATCTAAGAGTTTCATTTCATTATCTCCTTATCTCCTTAAAGTACATAACAAGTAACTAAACAGTGAAAATTTTCATCATTTCTGATTATCCAAACACTGGGAATAATAGCTGTTTTGTTTTGATGATTCAGGGGAAAGTCATTAACGAAGGCAGGGGGCAGGAGGCCGTTTTTGTAACGGGGATTTATGCCCCGCTCCCAAAACTTTTCGCCTTAAGGCGAGGTTTTAGACCCGATTTTTTCGATAATATACTTTTGTCCATATTCCCACTTCTGCAAGAAGTCTGTGGATAGCTTGCCCTGAGTAAATAGGGCTTGCTGAATAAATGTGAAATGTAGGCAAGGTAAGGGTTTTGTGGCTTTACGAGCGAAACAGGTGCAAGATTTTGAGAGAATCGTGGTTCAAAACCTTGCGTCTTCATCGGCCCGCGTCCTGTAGGGGCGAAGCATTCGGGCAATAACCTATCGGTGAAACCAGAGATTTTCTATCCGAATGCTTCGCCCGTACTTTTTGTCGCAAACCCTAAATACTGATGTCTGATGCACAATTTGGAGATTTATTATCGGTTTCTTGCATTATCAGAGAAGACAAAAGCGAGAAAGTCTGACATTCTTAGGATAGGTAGCACGAAAATCGAGGCCATTTCTCACGATGCAAGCTCTGCTAGAAAAAGCTCAGATAGCGTTGAATAAAAAGGACTGGGAGACAGTAAACGCCAGCATACAGCGACTTTTAAACCAAAAAGATGCTGTTGAATCGATTATTAACGATGAAATCCTCGATTTAGCCCTAGAAGCTTTACAAAAATGTGATTTTCAACAGCGATGGGAGATAGCGAAACTATTTCCTCAAATCGGTCAATCGGCGATCGCTCCTTTAATTGCCCTGTTAGAATCCCAGGAGCAAGATGGGGAAATGCGCTGGTTTCTGGCAAGAATTCTCAGTCAATTTGACGATCGAGCCTGTATTCTCGCTCTCAGTCAATTATTGCAAAGATCGGAGGAGGAGGAACTCAGCCAAATGGCTGCGGCCGCTTTAGCTAATATCGGCAGTTCTGCGATCTCCAGTTTAGAACAATTACTGTCCGACTCGAACAGGCGTTTTTTAGCCGTACAAGCTTTATCACAAATTCGCCGGCCGGAAATTATCGAACCGCTTTTAACCGTAGTTAAGGATCAATCTAGCGCCATTCGGGCCATGGCGATCGAAGCTTTAAGCAGTTTTCACCATACCCAGATTACTGCGATGATCCTCGATGCTTTACGGGATCCGGCCATCGAGGTGCGACGGGAAGCAATTAAAGCTAGTAGTTACCTAGCGCCAAGTTATCCCCAAGCAGATTTAGTTAACCATCTGCAACCGCTGTTATTCGATATCCACCTCGAGATCTGTCAAGAAACTGCGATCGCTCTCGGTCGTATCGGCACAGCAACCTCAGCTAAAGCTTTAAATCCACTGCTGCAATCTTCCTTAACTCCCAATAGTTTAAAATTAACTGTAGTGCGAGCATTGGGCTGGATCGAGGATGGGGAAGCTTTAAATTACCTAGAAAAGGCTTTATATAGCGAAAATGTCTTGATTTGTCGTGAAATTATCGCTATTCTCGGCCGGCAAACCCCCCAGAAATTACGCCGACAAGCAGGGGAAATTCTCAGTAATTTTTATCACTCCCGTCCGGCGATCCTCGCTGATACGGGAGTTAAACAGTCTCTAGCGATCGCTTTAGGAGAATTAGAGCGGGATAATAAAAGTATTTTGCTGACTTTAGCAGCCGATGGGGAAGCAATCGTCCGTCTCCATGCTCTCAGCGCCCTGAAAAAGCTAGATCATGCAACTATATAGGGTTTGCGGCAAAAAGTTTGTTGGTGGGGTTAGGAGTCGGTCGTCAGTAGCCAGTCGTCGGTCGTTTCAGGCTTTGTTGTCCTCTTTTTTTTGTACCAGTTTGTGTACTCAAAGAAGGATAATGCAAGGTTTTTGAAGGTCTTAATCCGATTTTCGCAGCATGAACATCGGGTTTTAGCAGGTCAAAAGCCTTATTTTAAAAGGGTTTTACCATTATTCAGCCAGCCCTACATAGAGGACATTATCAAAGGATCAAGCATTACTCCCACTCCTGTAAGTCTCGGAGCCAATTTTGCAGCAAGCTAGTTAATTGAGTACGGCGAGTTTCAAAATTGCCAGCAATTGAGAGCAAGCTAACCCCCACCAGCAATCCGATAATCCATTTAAGCAGAGGATAAAGGGAAATCAAAATTACCAACTGATAGAAAGCATTAGCCACAAAAGTAAAAGTGCCAAGATAGAGGAAGGCGCGAATTCGTAAGGCTAATCCGGCAAAAATTGCCACTAAACTGAGAATACCAGGCAGGATTCCCGTCTGATGATGAAACCAGAGAGCCGCACTAGCAATAATGCCTGTTCCCAAGAGGCGAAGCAGGTGGCGCCAGGATTTGCCTTGCCTCCCCTGACAGGTAGGTTCTATCCAGACAAGACAGAGGATAGACAATCCGACAAGACTGCTGTAGGCGAAGGGAGTTGCCAGAGAGAAAGCCGCCAGCCAAAGGGCGATCGCCCAATTCACTAACAGTAGGGTAAGATAGCGCCACCGGGGTTGCTGCCGCAGCCAAGCCAGCCAAGCATAGAATCCAGCCACCACCAGCAAACTTAGGGGATTGAGCTTGTCTAAACTGCCCCCAAGGGCGAGTCCTGGAAGAACAAGAGCGAGGAATTGCCAAGGACGAGGTGGCCAGCCCCAAAGCCGCCAAGGGAGCAGATAGGTGAAAACAGCCACCCCAGAGGCGATTACTCCCAACCAAGAAACTAGGTATTGAGAGAAGAATTCCATCGGAGGAATAGTATTGGCAGCATAAACCCCAATCCCAGTCGCTTCTAGAATACCCAGATAGACCCAGATTTCAGCGATCGCCTGGTCAGGATGGTTGCGCCCTTGCCAGATAGCATAACGAGTCAAAAAGATACCGGTTGCCAATCCCAACAGTTGATTGACTGCAACGGGATAGAATAAAGCCCCTAGTAACAGGCAACTGCCCAAAGCCCAGTGCAGGTGGGCAACCAACTTCAATTCTGAGGCCGTCAGAGGCAAGTAGCCAGCCAACCAGGGAGAGAGCAATCGATAGCCGTAAACCAAGCTGGCGGCCAGGGCTGCCATTGCCAAAAATTGATCGCCTTGGGACAGGTCGGCAATTTGATAAAACAATAGCTCGTAGGCTGAGATGGAGATCCCGCCAATTCCCAGATACAACAAGGGCTTCCCGGCCGGAGAGCGCCGCCCAACTCCGATGGCAATCAGTACCAGTCCCAGAGAACTCAAGCCAGTCCAACTACTGAAAAATCCCCAACGCAGAGCCGCTCCTAATGCCCCATAGAGCAAGGGTAGAATATTCCAGCTATTGAGCATTTCCCGTCTGTGAGTAGATCTGTGCCACCAATCTCCCAACAGTTGGGTAAGCAATCCCAAGAGAATATTGGCGATCGCTAGGGCAATTAAAGACTGCTTAGTCAGGTTGAGAACTTCGATGGTGAACAGTTCCAAGCTCCAGCCTACCCCGTAGATGCCCCAGTTACTCGGCTCGAGGTAGCTTCGATAGGCGATCGCCCCTAAAGTCAGGGCAGCCCCTAGGACAGAGAGGCTTGAGGCCGCCATCCAATCCCAGTAAACGGCTAGAGAATGGAGAGTCAGGGCGACTAACTCCAGACTACAGAGGGCAATTGCCCAGCCATCGAGGGACTGGGTATAGAGGGCGGTAAGTTGGCTCTGGCGGCGCAAGAACCAACTTCGCAGCATCCAGAGGACAGCTAAGAGCAAGGCAACTGCCAGCAACCAGCCGTCAATTGAACGCAAGGCCCATCCCGCCCAACCATCCCACAGGCAAATGCCCCACAAAGCCAGAGCGAAGCCGATGGTAAGGGTAACTGCCGCCCCTTGTTGTAAATAATAGGCATGAACCAGCATCAACCCAGTTGCTATTCCTAAGCCGATTAGCCTGTACCCTGTCAGCCCTAGCAAGGGCAACTGGACTAGGGATAAGGTGGCAATACTCAACCAGATTGCTGAGGGAAAACGGGGAGGTTGCCAACTGCGATAGGCGGTTGCTCCCATAAGCAAGAGCGACAAGAGGAGAGTACGGAAAGGCTCCTGCACTATCGAGGTGTTAGCTACCAGAATCGACAACTCCAGACTACAGAGGGTGATTGCCCAGCCATCGCAGGCGCGGGCATAGAGGAGGGCAAGTGCAGAAGTACGCTGGCTCAACCAATAGCGCAACAGCCAGAGGGGGATAAGGGCGATTGCCCCCGCCAACAGCCAATCTAATCCAGGGAGAGGCAATCTCTCTAGTAAGGCAACGCTCAAGCCCAAGGACAAGCCTACCGTGATGGCAACCGCTGCTAATTTTTGTAGGCGATGAGTCTGGAAGAACATCAACCCAGTGGCGATCGCCAGGGTGACGAGACGAGTTTCTTCCCCTACCCAGGTGGGAATTTGGGCAACTAGCAGGACTGAGATGCTCAACCAAATGACTAGGTTAGGTTGGCGCGAGGGTTGCCAACTGCGATAAGCTGTCGCCCCCATCAGCAGCCAAGTGGCGATCGCTTCTCTACCGTCTGGAGAATTAAGGACATTGCCAGAAAGCGCCAATAACATCAGGAGCGAGAGGCAAGTTGCCCAACCATCGCTAACCTGGGCATAAATTCTCGCCAAATTATTCGGTAATGCCCTTAAGCATTGGCGGAGAATCCACAAGCTTGTCGCAGTAATTACCCCTGCCAACAGCCAGCTTGCTTCTTGCCGCAATGCCCAACCAAAACTGCCATCCCACAAAGACAGTGCCAGCCAACTCAAGCCAAAACCTACGGTAATCGCTGCTGCTGCTACCTGCTCTAAGTTACGGCTATTGACGAACATCAATCCTGTAGCCATCCCTAAGCCAATTGAGGCAATTCCTGGTTCCAACCCTTGCAGGAGTAGGGCTGTTAAGATAAGCCACTGCCACAGGGCTAAAGCGTCTATACTCAACCAACTGGCAACTTCCCGCCGAGCCAGATTCCAAGTTCCCACCCCAGTCAGGGCCAGGGGAGCCAAACCCCAGACTAAGCCCCACTCTAGCCCCATAAGCGGGTGCTCCAACACAGAGGTCAACTGGGCGAAAACTGCCCCCTGATTGAGGACAAACAAGCCATAGGATAGCCCAGCCAAGATTAGTCCCAGATTCCAAGTTGTGTGGTGTAGGAGATGAAGCAAGGAAGTAGCAGGAAAAGGCCGTTTCACGCTGAATGCCAATTCCAGCACCGCCAGCATGATTAAAATCACGCCCCAAACTGCCCAACTCAGCCTTGGCCATCCCCAGTCAATCGCCAAAATTAGGGTGAGCAAGCCAGCTAGGTGAGTGAGATAGGCCAGGGAGAGAAAACGGCGGGAAATCTCTTGAAGGGAAGCTAGTTTGACTTGCCGTTGGCTGAAAATTACTAACGCCAGGGTTGAAGCTGCCAAGTTGAGCGTCCTCAAGGCAGGATTGACTAAGGAGCAAAAGGTCAAGGTTGTTCCCCAGAACAAGGCTATCGAGCCGGTAAAAGAGGCTAATTCCCGCTTGCCCAATTGGGAGAACCAATCTGTCAGGAATAGGATCAAGACTAGGTAAGGAAAGAGAACTAAGCTTAGTAACGCCCAAGGGGTAGCTTCAGCGCCAGTTAAACCAGTCCCCAAGGTGATTGCCCCTTGCCTGAAAGTGTCTGGAAGTAAGCGCCAAGCCAGCCACAACCCCTGCAACCCAATCAGCAAGGCTGCTGCCAAGTCGAACTTCCGCCAGGAGTAACCGATGCGTCGGGCAAAAAACAGGAGTGATAAACCACTCACTGCTAGGGCTTGCCAAGGTGTTTCACCCACCGACAGTAACCAACCTAGCAGCAGCAAGCTACCGCCGATACGCTGCCACAAGGAAACAGATTGTCTGGTCTGCCAACTGGCTAACCAGCCGCAAATCCCCACAGCCAGCCCCAATTGGCTAATCTCTACCTGAGCGATAAAAATTGCCCGCACCAGCAGGATAACCAGCCCATAGACGACAATTGCCTCATTTAAGCTAAAAGCGGCTAATCTTTCTCTCCTTGATGCTGCTTCTTGTCCGGCTCCTTCAGGAACACGGGAAAGGGAGATCAAAGTTGTTCCCACCATGCCCAAGTAAGTTGCCAGCAAGGGAAAACCCCCAATTGCCCATCCCCAATGCAGATAGCTCAATCCCAAGTGATTCGGCAGACTTTGAGAAAATCCTGCCGGGCCAGTTTCCCCGTACCTCCCCCGGAATAGTTGAACTGTTACGGCGGTAAGGGAAAGGGCAGCCACTACCACAATCAACCAGTCTAGAGGGTTGCGCCACAAGCCCAAGCTATCCATGGCCAGAAAATTCATCGGTACTAGCAACAGAGTAACCAGGCGCAAAGCCTGACTGGTCAGGCGCAGGCGCGGCTGTTGGCTACTCCAAAAACTGGCTCCCCAAAAAGCTAAAGTATAAAGCCACAAAACCCCATACTGTCCGGCGCTTGAGAATTTTTCCCAAAAGTTGGCGGCGAGGACACCAGAGGAGATGACCACCATGAAGACTCCCAACAGCAGCAGCCAGAGGACGCTCAATTCTGCCATCAGAGACTGTAACATTTGTCCAAACTGGCTGGGAGTTTCCTGCCGTCGAGGAGATGTTGGCGGCTGTGGCGGGATTCTACGGGGAGCTTCTGGCCGTCGAGAAGGTAGCGCGGGTGGGGGAGTCTGCTGGGAGGAGATGGGGTCTGGCAGCGGCTCTCTGGTAGGGGCAGTTGTCAGTATAGGCACGACACAGGAGAGGTTTTCCCGACACAGTTGCTTGACTTGAAATTCCTCAAGTAATCCTAATTGGAGCCATTGTTCTAAACCTTGTAGTAGAGGGGGATGGGAAGCTCTCACTCTTATAAC
>NZ_JADEXI010000144.1:0-9082 GCF_015207185.1 Microcystis sp. LEGE 08355
CCCTCTCCCCACGAAAAACTTTTTCAGCAGACCCTATATAGCTAAATGTCCCGCTAATGAATAAATCCCAATTGTCGTCTGGCCTCAAATAATCCGATCGCCACACTAACGGAAAGATTTAAACTTCTCACCCCCGGTTCTGCCATGGGAATATAAACCGTGTCATCGCACTTATTTAATAAATCTGCCGGAATACCGTCGGTTTCACTGCCAAAAAGTAGCCAATCTCCGCTTTGATAGCTGTATTCCACATAACTACTGCTGCCGCGCACGCTAAATCCGATCACCCTTCCGCCGCTCTTTTGTTGATATACACAGAAGTCATCGATTGTCAAGTGGTACATAAGTTTTACATAGGGCCAATAATCTAAGCCGGCCCGCTTCAGATAGCGATCGCTAATTTCAAAACCCAAGGGACCAACTAAATGCAATTCTGTCCTCGTTGCGGCGCAAGTACGGGCAATATTTCCCGTATTTGGCGGAATTTGCGGATTGATTAAAACCACTCGTAAAATCGGTTCAGTCATCAGTTATCAGTAATCAGTTATCAGTTATCAGTTCACTGTTCACGGCAAAAAACTCCCCACCTCTCAATTCATAATTCATAATTTATAATTCCCACTTCTCTTGGGTGAGGACTAACTATACTAGATTCTGCCCCACCCTAGTCAAACTTATTTTAAATTGGCATAACTATCCATACTCAACGGGACTAGATCGCCATGGATGGTCAAACCTAACAACATTGTTTCATTAGCGGGAATTAACTTGCCTGTAAGAGCGCAAATCTCATTTTTTCTAGCTGTAGCGTTAAATACTGCCCTTATATCGGTGGCACAAAACTGAGGTCGATAATCTCCTGATTTTTGCTGAACGAAATTCCATAAGACATCGCGAATGAGTGCTTGATATCCTTGATTGCCGGAAATCTCTTTCAGCTTGTCCTTGAGGACTCTTTCCAGACGAATGCTGGTGACTTCCATATCGGTAGTGGTGGTGCGTGTGATTGTCCGCATAATTTTTTCTCCCGAATACTAAAACCTATTGGTGTTACAAGTGTAGTATAAGAAAGATACCTTTAACAAGCACAACCGGCGAAACCATCACCTCTGTTGCTCTTTTTATTGTCACCTCATGGCTATTTTTACCATTTTTGAACTCTCGAAAATTAATTATGCAACAAGTCCACTGTTAATCCAGTTAGAGTCGAGCCTAAACAGCGATCGCATCGTTCCAATAATAACTATTATTAAGTAGGGAGGCACAATTATTTGTAGGATGGGTTAGCGGTAGCGTAACATGAGCGGGTGTTGGGTTTCATGCTTCAACCGTTCGGCAAAAGCTCACGGCCGAAGCCCAACCTACGTTCATCTTATATTTAATTCCACCCACCTACTTAATATACCCAAACACCTAGAAACAATTGCTATTTTTCCTCAGATTGACAATAAATCTAATTGTCTCCCCTGTAGGTCTTTAAAGCTGATATTTTCTTGAGAATCTCTGGATAAATCTAAAGATTTAATCACCTCTTTTGCCACCGCTTTTACCACGGGAATGGCCACAGAATTGCCGAACTGTTTATAAGCTTGGACATCGCTAACAACAATCTGAAAACTATCGGGAAATCCCTGTAATCTTGCCCATTCTCTGGGAGTCATTCTGCGGACGAATAATTTATTTACTTCTCCCTTAATGCGAGTAACGGGAGTGAAATTAGTCAGTCTTTTATCGATAACTAAATTTCTTTCTTTTCCCATACCTCCCACCACAATAGCATTAGCGATCCCATCGGGAGAAATAATCTCATAACCGAACCCATTACCTTTATTTTGGTGTCTGGCCTTGTGTTTAAACAAAGTTTCTAAATACTGATTAGAGAGATAATATTTAACGCTGACTTCCTTTTCTTCTAGTATATCTTTGAGACAAGTTTCTTGATGGGTTGGTTGGGGATAGGAAAAATGGTAAATATTTAAATCTTCTCGAAAACCGACGATAAAAATTCGGGGACGGTTTTGAGGAACCCCAAAATATCTGGCATTTAAAATCTGGGGACTAGGGACAAAATAATGCAAATCCTTTTCTAGTATATCTAAAATAGTTTTTAAAGTTTTACCTCGATCATGGTGGACTAAACCCTGGACATTTTCTAAGATAAAAGCTTTCGGTTTCTTTTCGTGTAAGAGCCGGGCAACTTCAAAAAATAAGGTTCCGCGTGCATCTTCAAAACCGTGTTTTCTGCCGGCGATACTAAAGGCTTGACAGGGAAACCCGCCACAGAGTATATCATGATCGGGGACAGTTTTTACCTCTAATTTTCTGATGTCTTGATTATCGGGTAAATGACCATAGTTAGCTAAGTAAACCTTTTGGGAGTGAGGATCGATTTCCGAGGAAAAAACGCATTGACAACCGAGATTCTCTAAGGCGATTCTAAATCCTCCTATACCGGCAAATAAATCAATAAAAGTCCACATATTTTATCTATTCTAAGCTTTAGTTTTGAGCCCTGAGACGATATTAAACCAGCTATCTTAGATTTTAGTATAAATGCTCGCATCTTTAACACAGGCAGGATTCAAGTCTCTCCTCGCCTACGCTTTAGAATTAGTCTGTCAAGGTTATACTACCCTAGAGGAAATCGAGTGCCTCATAGCCGATCAATTCACTTTGCCACCTCTGTGCTGCCAATAATCCTGAGATTCCCTCGGATGTTTTCGGGAGAATCGAGGCGATCGAGCAGTTATTACAGGCTCTCAACCGTGAATTACAGTCACTAAAGCGGGAAATTAGCCTAAATTCTGCCACAGATTCCCCTGAGAGCGCAAATCCGACTATTCTCGACCAAGAGTTACCTGATTTGACTAATCTAATCCTTTCTTCCCAAAACTGGTCATCGGACAAGGAAACGATCGTTTTCGCTGCCCCTGTTTATGAGGAGTTAACCGACCCCGGCGATTGGGAACAGTTAAAACGGGAACTAGACCCCAATCAAGACCTGATCACCTCCTCGCAAGTCAATACTTCTTTTCCTTCCGCCCTCGATTCTTGGCCCTAGTCGGGTAAAATGCTGGGAAAAGAATTAAAATTTAACCTGGGCAGTATTTGAGGACTAAAAAGTAATGACCACAGAATTAGAAACCAAAAAAGTTACTCCTACTCGCTGTTTAGTTGGCGCAGCAATTTCGGCAGCATTGGGGACAATTCTCTATTATCTCACGGCAGCGATCGGTCATTCTTTTTACTCAAAACCAATGGTTGCTCACAGTCCGATCGCCTTGAGAATTGGCAGCGCTGTCCGCACTTTAGTTTTTGGTTTAGCTTCTCTAGGAACCTTTATTTTTGCTTTTGTCACCATTGGTTTAATTCTTTTGGCTATCCAATTACTACTTAAACGCCCTCAACAAACATAAATTATGAATTATGAATTATGAATTGGAAGTGGGGAAGTGGGGAAGTGGGGAGCTTTTCACTGATCAGTAAACTGATAACTGATAACTGATAACTGATAACTGATAACTGATTAACGGACATTTTGTGCAATAAAATCTTCGATTAGCTGTTCTAAAGCGGCCGAGGAGGCGCGGGTAATCAGAAAACATCTAAACTTTTGGCCTTGACTGAGATATTGGGAATAGGCCGCCTGTAAAAAAGGTTTATAGCTGGGGTTTTTGCGAATATACACCTCAAAAAAGGCCAAAGATAGGGAATGGGCGTAACTATCGATTACATAGGGTGCTGGCAGGGTAAGATCGGCTACGGATTCGAGCGCTTCGTTAATTCCCGCATCTAGTACCGAAAAATCAACGTGAGCTTGACCTTCAATCAGAGCTAAATATTTATTTTCGGTGTTGAGCAGGGGAAAAGAGCGCACCTGTTCAAAAATAGCGGGGGTAGCGGGATCGTAGGTTCCTGCCGCTACAAAAGTGGGAATTTCGATCTTAGCCAGTCCTTTAGCCCCGAAAATACTCCAATTAAACGGATTAACCGCAAAAATCGCTTTGATTCTCGGATCGCGAAAGTTGTATTCTTCTCGGGGTAAATCCAAAGCACGACACTGCAGCAAGAGGGAGACATTGAGAAAAGCTAATCTTCTTTGACAGTCCCGTTGTAAATTCTCGAAATCGATCGTCGCTCCACCCACGGCTAAGGCTGTATAACCGCCGAAGGAATGTCCACCAACTCCCACATTATCTAAATCTAATTGCCCCTGAAATTCCCCCGCGTTGCGTCTTTGCAATTCATCGATCACAAAAGATATGTCCAATGGACGATCAACAAATTCGTTGGTATAAAAAACTGTCCGCGATAAACCGGCCAGCAGATTCTGTACCTGTAGGGTATCGCTGCCGGGGTGTTGGGGCATAGCGACGAGATAACCGTAACTAGCAAAGTGTTCCGCGTGTCGGACAAAATCTTCGGGACGGGAAGCTAAACCGTGGGAAAAGACGATAACGGGGGTTTTCTGGGTTAATTGCCCCTTGGGTTTGACAATAATTAGATAAAGTTCCCTCTGACGACGGCTATCGGTTAAATCCAGCCGCATCTGTTCCACTTGTTGGGGTCCCGGTTGTCGGGGGTCGGTCATGGCGGTAAAATTAATTTCACCGGCCTTTTTAGCTTCTTCTAAGGATAATTGCGCCACCTTTTCCGTGAATACTGTGGTGGCTTTCAGGACGACATCGATCGCCCGAGCTAGTCTTTGCACTTTTGTCACATCAATCTGCATATTAGTGGGCAGATTACGCAGCAGG
Organism: Microcystis sp. LEGE 08355; assembly: GCF_015207185.1. Taxonomy (NCBI): domain Bacteria; kingdom Bacillati; phylum Cyanobacteriota; class Cyanophyceae; order Chroococcales; family Microcystaceae; genus Microcystis; species Microcystis sp. LEGE 08355. The sequence goes on from NZ_JADEXI010000144.1 coordinate 4,758, forward strand.
TTAAGAATAGTTACCCCTCCCGGTTCAAAAGCTGATTTAACTAGGGCAGAACGCAGGGCAAATTTACCATTAATACCCCCTTGAATGGTGATCAGTTCCCCTAAAAGGTTGAGGATATCTTCCCCCATTCTGGTTTTAAAAAAGCGCGAGATCAGGACGGGATTAATTTCTTTACTTGTGGTTAAAGCTTGGCGAAATTCTTTTTGTTGTTCGGCGGTTGTATTACCCAAATATTGTCTTAGATTAGCGTCAATTCTGCCAGTCTTGGCAAACTTTTCTAGGGAACTAATTTCTAGGGTACGACTAAAGGGCGCTAAGATAAAAGTGATTCTCTCGGCCGAGAGGACAGGGAAGCTAGTCAGTATCGTTCCCAAGCAACCAAGAGCGATCAAGCGGCCAATTTTAGCTAATTGCAACAAGTTTTTCGGCTCCTTTTCTTCCTGCGTTCCTATTCCCTCTGGATTATAACAGTAACTTCGCAGTTTTTAACGTTTTTTTTGCTTGACTATCAACAAAAATTATCAATTTACCTCGATCGATAATCTTGACCTAGAACGTAGGTTGGGTTGAAGCATGAAACCCAACGCCCGATTATGTTACGCTACCGCTAACCCATCCTACAAATAATTGTGCCTACCTACTTATCAATTTACCTTGATCGATAATCTTGACCTAGAATAATAGGTAACAAGTCTCGAAAATTTCCATCTTGCCGATTTCAAGCTACTCACCGCTCATGATTTCAGGGTAAAAATGCCAAAGTTGCCACTACTTTCACCCCAAATTCTTCCTCAAAAACAGGTTTTTTATAGTCTAAACTCCACAATTCTAAAGCACAATCATCTTCAGCATTATTGGGAAAAAGATGCAGATGTAGGGTTCTATATTCGGGATCATACTTACATTCAATCTTTTTAATCGCTCCTATTTGTCGTCGATCTAAAGCCACGGCCAAGCGCAGTATAGCACTTAGATGTCTGACCATATACTGATAGTATTCCGTCAATTTCATAAAATCATCGTGTCTTTTCTTCGGTTTACTTTTGCGGTGATAACGAGCGATATTAGCGATAACTTCTAACTCTATTTCTGTATAGCCCAACAGTTCACCATTGCGAATTAAATAATAGGAATGTTTATGATGGGCAGCATGACTAACATATAAACCACTATTATGTAAAATTGCCGCCGCCCATAATAGATCTTTAGCCTCCTGATTCCAAGAATGTAATTGTGCTTGGGTTTGCTCGAACAAAGACAGGGAAAATGTCGCTATCCTCTCGGCCGATTCTAAATTAACTTGATACTTTTTCGCTATTTTCAAGACACTGCGCTGACGGATTTCACTCTGATAAAGTAACCGATTATCAATTAAACCGTGCGTCAGCATCCAATCGACGATTACCCCTTCTCGCAGGGCCCTTTCACAGAGAACTAACTTATCAACATCTAACATGGTCATCGCTTCCAAAAGCACGATCGAACCAGCTAGAATTATCTCGGCCCGTTTATCGGACATCCCCAGAATTGCCAGTCTTTGGTGATAGTCCAAAGTGGCGAAACGTTTGACCAATTCTTTGACATCTTTGCGGGTTAATTGATAGCCATTTAAAGGATTGGGAATTTCCCCCAATTTCTCCAAAGCATGGATAGTCATCAAAGTTTCGATCGTCCCAGAAGTTCCCACTAAACGCGGCACTTCTCCCAACTGTAAATGATGTTTAATTTCCTCTACTGCCCGCTCCAACATTCCCCTGGTGTATGCCCTTAAATAGGCTAATTCTGTGGTACTAATGGGATCGGTAGTGATTAAATCTTGCGTCAAACGCACCGCGCCGATTTTGGTACTACTAAGAAAGCGAATTTCTTGACTATCAGCTAAGATTAATTCCGTGGAACCGCCACCAATATCGATAATAATATGGGCTTGGTTTTGGAAATCCATCCCCGAGACGACACCGAGATAAATCCGGCGCGCTTCCTCCTGTCCAGAGATGAGATTTACAGAAATACCGACTTCTTTCTCGATTAAAGCCAAAAATTCGTCACCATTGGCCGCTTCCCGGGTGGCGCTGGTGGCAACGGCAATAATCTGATCCGCATGGAGACTAATAGCTAGATCGTGACAGCGTTTTAAAGCGGCGATCGCTCTTTCCATGGCCGCTAGGGTTAATTTACCAGTTTTTCTATCTCGATCGCCCAGACGGACTGTATCCTTTTCTCGGGCAATAATCGTAAAAGCGGGTAAAGACGGTTCAATTTTCACCACTACCATGTGAACCGAATTCGTACCAATATCGATCGCCGCTAGGATTTGGACATCGGGGACTTTTGCCTGGGGCGCTAGTCCCCAATTGGCTGTAACTTGATTAGAAATATTCACCATCGCTTATCAGTGATCAGTTACCAGTCGGGGGATAGGTGTTAAGGCTGGTCTTATTATCCCTCTAATTGTCCGCCTCGGCGCTGCAATTTTAGCTTTGTATAGCATTCATTCGTCAATATACAATTTTCGCTGCTCCAGGGCCAATTGCCGGAATTCCCCTTCCCCAAATTCTCCCTCCCTGGGACGGCGCTCTCCCTCCGACTCGACTAAATAGATATAATCACAATCAACCCCTTCTAGATTGCTATTTTCGGCGATTTTCCAAGCTTCGATACAAGCACCCGTCAGGGTAGCTCCCTGTAGATTGGCTCTCATCACGTTACTATGGGCTAAATTTGCCCCTTCTAGATTAGCGTAGGCTAAATTTGCCTCGCTCAAATTTGCCCTAGTCAGGTTGGCATTTTTGAAGTTAAACCCGGAAAGATTTAGTCCGCGAAAATTATAGCCAATATAAGCTTTATTTTCCCCTTGACCAGTAACCAGAAGATTTCTCATCGCCACTTCGGCTAAAATTGTCTTTTCCCAGCGCGCTCGCTCGATGCCCGATACCAGATAAAATCGAGTTCTAGTTAAATCTTTTGCCCTTAAATCAGTGGCTTTTAACTGCGCTCCCGTGAAATCCGCTTCTTTAAGATTTGCTCCGCAAAAATTTGTACCTTGACTGGCTAAAAAAGCAATTGCTATCGATTTCGCCATCGTTTCTCTCGATTCTTCTAGGGACAACCAGGCCAGATAAGCGGTGAATAAATTACCACAAAACCCAACCATCAAAGCTATAGAAAAAGTTCCATTCATCACGGCTATTCCAGCTAATGCTCCTTGAAAAGCCAAGATAATTACTGTCAATAAACTTAAAATTAAGCTGATGCAAATTGCTAGGATAAAACTTGTTGATTGACCAGAAATCAAGGATAAAACTAAGGGTAATCCCCCAACTCGCTGACGATAAAATCTTCCGTAAATTAGGGATAAAATCGTGATTATCACCGCAGCAATGATTTTAAATTGGCTTACATCTGTCACCAGCATTAAAGCTAGATAATAACCAGCTAATCCCCACAGATATCCGCAGAAAGCCGCTATTAACCAAGAAATTAAAATTAATTGTAGCCGACCGCGCTTTAGTAATCCTGCCCTGGCCTCGGTAAATTTAGTTCCCTCTAAAATAGCCCCTTGAAAATTAGTACCACGCAGATCTGCTTGACTAAAATTAGCCCCGGATAAATTCTGTCCGTGAAAACACTGTCCTTTTAATTTTACTCCTGTAAAATTGCGTTTCCCTTTGGCATATAAATCCAGTAACTCACTTGCTTTCATAGAAATTACATATATCTGTTTTTTGCTTGATTAATTAATTAATTAATTAATTAATTTAATTCATAACACCTATTATCTTTTAAAAATTGGCCTTGGTTATTTTTTGGCTATACTAAATCCGTTGAGTATAGGCTAGTTATGAGGAGAGGCACTCATGCAAAGGGGAGAATAAATAATCAGTTTTTAATAACCAGATTTAGTCTTATGGCTTGTTTTTCCGCAGATTCAGCACTCTCCCATAAGTAGTCGTGCAAAATTAATTTCCTAGTCGAGACTCCGAGACTCCGAGACTCCGAGACTCCGAGACTCCGAGACAGCTATCAGGGATCGGATTTGAGTTTTCAGTTCACTGTTTACTCACATCAGCAAAAGACTGACGGCTGAGAGCTTAGATGTGTAATTAATTTTGCTTAGGTACTTACCTTGTAAACAAGATTTAGTATAAGCTAAGACGCATCTTAACCGCCTATCCTTAGATTAGCTGCCCCCCCCTTGCCCCTAGGGATGTTTCATTCTCCCATCAGAATATCAAAAGTAAAAGCGATCACTGTCTTTGTAAAATGAGAAGTGACCGCGAACTTTTAAAACATATGTTGAGCTTAATAGAAAAACTGAAACAAGT
>NZ_JADEXI010000145.1:0-9060 GCF_015207185.1 Microcystis sp. LEGE 08355
CTTCCCCTTAGACTTAGCTAGTGGTGAACAGGCTCCTGTGGCTCTGACCGCTCCTGCTATCAATGGTTAATTCCTAGTCTGAATGAAAAGGCACTCCCGCGAGGGGGTGCTTTTTTGTTGTTAGAATTGGGGAACAATGAAAAACGCTGCAAAATGCTTATTCTCAAACAATCATTATTATGACCGCTCTCACTGGAAAATATACTCTTAGTCAATATTTTGAGCAGGAAATACAATCCCAAACTCGTCATGAATATCTGGATGGAAAAATTATTGCTATGACAGGAGGGACACCGACTCATAATCGCATTATTAGTAATTTATTAGTGGCTTTATATACTGGACTAAAGAATCAACCCTATGCCGTTTTTGTCACCGATCAGCGTTTATGGATACCTGAGCGTCAAATAGCTACCTATCCTGATATTATGGTGATGCCTGAACCTCTTATTTATCAAGAAGGACGCAAAGATACTTTAATTAATCCTGTTTTAATCGCTGAGGTTTTGTCTGCTGCAACGGCAAGTTACGACAGAGAAGAAAAGTTTGCCGCTTATCGAACCATTGCAACTTTTCAGGAATATTTATTGATTTCTCAGGAAAAATGTTATATTGAACATTTTCAAAAGGAAGGCGATCTTTGGTTGTTTACAGCTTATGAATCTGATAAGATAATTCATTTAAACTCTTTGGGGGTTGAGGTGGAGATAGCAGATATTTATAACAAGGTAATCTTTAGTTGAAGCTTTAAATTTGAAACTTTTGTTATCATTAAACTAGACTAATCTTGGTCAGGAGTTAATTTTATGATATCCCCTCAAATTATTGAACTTGAACAAAAGTTACGAAATTTTTCGTTTGAAGATAAACAATGGTTATTAGAACAGTTACACAAGCATTTAGAAGTTTTAAAAGAAAATGTAAATAGAAAACAGGCCAAAGATTTGATTATGGAAACATTAAATGAGGTTCAAAATATGCCCGATAATTGTTATCATGAAGTTTGGCAAAAATTTGATGACGCTTGTGTGAGAATTTCAGGAAACTTAGAAGAATCTGATTTACTATGATGTTTGCTCAAGATTCACCTCTTGTTATTCTTGATACTTCGGTTTTTCTTTCAGCTTTGTTAAGTAAAAATCCTAACAGTGTGCCTTGTCAAATTATTCGTTATTGGTGAGAGGGTAGATTTAAGTTAGTTATTTCTCCTCAATTATTGGAGGAATTGGTTGAAAAACTATTACTGAAAAATATTGACAGAAATGATATTAAGGATATTTTAAGGGCTATTTTTTATACTGCTATCAAAATTCAAGGCATTTATCAAGCAACACTACTCGATCAGGTTGATCCAAATGATAATATGTTTTTGGCAGCCGCTTACGAAATAGGTGCTGATTATCTAGTTTCTTTAGATAAAAAACACATTTTACCGCTAAAGCATTATCATCATACACAAATTTTATCGCCAAATTTATTCTTACAAGTCTTACAAAATAGTTAAAGTAAAAAATGCGATCGCATTTATTTGTAAAGAGATAATCCTAATCGTTAGGATTTCTTTGAAGATAGGATTTAAACACAGGATTAATAGGAAAATAGGACGAGGTTTCTGATGGTAATTTATCCAGTAAACAGCGTCTCATTAATGACTGAATAGCTGCCCAAAATTCAGAAGTAGATAAGTCAAGATTAGCAGTTTTGGGAAACTTTTCTACCGCTTCAGTTTGATTAGCTAACCAGTGTATCACCTTTTTTTCTGTTGCGGATAAACGCTGTAAATGACATTCGATCGAGTTTTCTATATCCCCTAAATAAATTTCATTGTTCATTTGTTCTAAAAATAGGGATACTTCTCCATCAAATAGTTCAATAATGGTTGAGGAGATGATATTTAACCAGTTAGGATGACCTTGATAAAGTTCCCTCAGTTCTGTCCATTTCTCCTCACTTTTTAAACCGTATTCTTTGAAGATTTCTTCAAATTCTGTTGTGAAACCTTGCAGGTATAAAGTTTTAATTTTATCGGATTTTAAGGTGACAAAATCTCTGGAAAGTTCCCAACTAATTAAAATCAAACAACTTTGATGAGATGTGTTAGCAATTTGCTGAAAAAATTTATGATAATCCTGACAGTCGCTTAAATATTTACCTGCTAATTCCCCCGGTTTAAAAATATTCTGCACATCATCAAGAATAATTAAACAACGATAGGAGCTTAGATAATCTATTATATCAGGTAAGGGGGTTGATAGAGATTGGTTGAAAAACTGTTTTAGATCATCCTTGAGAGCGATTAATTGAGGAATATTTTCCAGACTGCGGTAAATAATATAATCAAATTGTGGGGCAATTTCTGAAATTAATTTAAGGGTTAAAGCTGTTTTTCCGATTCCACTTAACCCATAAATGGTAATTAATCGAGTTTTATTATCTAGCCATTCTTTTAAGGTTGATATTTCTAACTTACGTCCATAGTTATACCTTAATTCTGGTGCTTTTGTTAGGTTAATTATTGGGGATTGATGATCATTATCTGAAAAATTTGAAGACTTTTTTAAGTTGTTTTCTGAATAGGGATTATTTTCTCTACAGATATTAACACGACTATTGCTAATATTATTACCATGATGGTTAACAAAGTTATAAATAATAGATGAAGCTTTATTTTCTAAAATAGAACGAACATTAGACTTTTTTATATCTTCTTGAAAAACATCTGATAACAGTTGCCATAATTTCCATGCTTCTTTTTTTATATGGTCATAACTGCGCTGATTATCTTTGGCAATTTCTTCGTAATCTTGATGTTCCCAAATACCCTGTAAGATGGATTCTTGCAACGAATCAAGATGTTTACCAGTTTTGTCTAATACCTGTTTATCAGTCCATTCTAAAAGGGTTTGAATATCCATATAAGTAAGTGATAGAACATTTGTATTGCTGGTTGGGATAAGGGAACATATTTTAGTTTTCTCGTTTTTTTATCAGACTAATAATCATTTTACTTTACTCTTGCAAAATATCAACTATTATTTTATCTCTTTTTGCTCACCTCATCCTATCCGTCCAGATAGGAGAAGATAAGTTTCTAATTTATGAATTGAACCCTGCGCTATATTTAAAAATCTGACATATTCGCTACGAACTACCACGGACTGATGACAACTTTCTGTTAAAACACACCAAGTTGTAATTAGGGGTTGAGAAGAATACTGTGCTAAGGTTTGCTGTGCTATTAGATGATATTGATCTTTATTGTCAAATAAAACTACCCAGAACCCAGTATCAACGATGATCATATTTAGCTTTTAATCCTTCTTTGAGAACGGATTTATAATTAGTAGAAAGGTCTGATTCTGCACTAATACAACCGATTAATCCAGATTCTTTTAAAATGTCTAGGGTACTTTGAGCTTCAGGGTTTATTTTTGCTGCAATCTCTGGCTTTTTTGCTAAAGAATAGCGTTTTTTTAATAACTCAATAAAATCAATCAGTAAGTTTTGTGCTTCTTCAGGTAATTGGTTAATATCTTGTTGAATTTGTTCTAAGTTAATCATTAATTGTCCTCTGTTAAGGTTTTTAAATAGGCTGCTAATCTTTAAGCAAGATAACGAATAATTTTGACTTCTGCTACCGTCGGTTGGATTGACCCAAGGAAACTAAAGTAGGTTGGGTTGACGCAAGGAAACCCAACTATAGACCCAAGGAAACCCAACAAAAAGCAATGAGAGGAGGAGAGCGCCGATTCAGACGGATTTAGGTGTTGGGTGTTGGGTTTCGCTTTTCCTGACATTTAAACCTCCTGATTTGTTTCCGACTGTCACCTGTTACTTAATCGATTAATATTAATGCCAATGCTTGATTAATAATTTTATTTTTATCAATCATAGCTTCAATTTCTTCTGGTTGATATATACCCTGAAAAGCTTCTAATGCCGCTTGTCTTAAAGCTGAAGAATAAGCATCATCTAAGGTTTCTTTTAATTCTTCTATTGTTAGATAATTTCCTCCAGTTTTACGTCGTTTATTAATGCGTTGAATCTGTCGAACAGAATTAGAAATAGAGGTTTCCCATGAGCGGGTACTGCGTTTTTCTGCTTGCTGTTTAATCAGATGTAATAGGACAATAATACTAAAGCTAAAAATCTTATTGAGCTTATCATCTTTGCTCATTTCTGTCATTTCCTCTACCAAGATTAAGGCATCGGGAATATTGCCAGCTAGTAATAGATTTTTTAACTCTAATAATTCTTCCATTTTTTGCCTTTTTTTACTGATTAACCTCTTAATTTAGTAATTTGTCCTTTACATTAGATATTGTTAAAGTTGGAAAAACAAGCGAAAACTTTTGCCTGTTCTCTTGCCTTATTAACGAAAATTTAGCCTTGTTTCATGAGCCTTGCCCTCCTTTTTGTCACTAAATCCCACTTTATCCCACGAAAATTATTATATCAGAAAATCCAAAATGGCCACAAATTCCCACAGACAAAACCAAAGTGAACATCTAGATTGTAAGAATCACTTAGTTTTTTTGATTTTTATCAGGTTATGAACAAGATACTAGCTAATTGTATCAGCTTAGGGATCGGATTGGGTGCGATCGGGGTGGCTGTTCCAGTACAAGCCTTCACTATCAACGGACCCACCAACATCATCTGGGACTACAGCCCCGCGGCCACCAACACCTCGTCGGGAGTAGCCAGTTGGGTCAACGCATCATCTGGTCAAAACTTCGCCGAAATCGTCTCCTTTCCGAACCCCGCAACAATAACTGGTATGAGCATTTATAGCGGTATTAATGTTGTATCCGTGGGAGATGGGGTGACGATTCGGGTGTGGACTGACAGCGCTGGTGTTCCTGGCACCCTCATCCACAATTTCACTGAAACTATCTCCGTTATCGACACCGCAGGGGTGGGAGACTGGCTCTTTGTCAATAACCTGTTCGCCAACTTCACCAATCCCATCAACCTCGCCGCCAACACTCCCTACTGGATAGGCATGAGTGGATTTGGGGTAACAATTGAGACCAATATCGGGGAGGTAGAAACTATTGGCCTAGCTTCGCTGAATACCAACCCAGGAGACGGAGCGATGGCACAGTTTAGCGGTACTACTTTCCTGTTCAACGGAGAGACTGGGTTGCAACCTTTAGGTGACATGGCTTTCAGGCTGTATGGATCCACTCAATCTCAACCAGATCCCGAACCCGGAACAACTCCTACCAATCCGCTTCTCCCTACCCCAAATCCAAGCAACCCCGACGGTTTTACCTTTCCTGGTGTTCCCGTCGGTGATAATGGATTGGGTACAATTGACCCCATCTTTTTCGATCCCATTGTGTCGGTAGGATACGATTATTCAGTGACAGGCGGACCCTTATTCGCCTCTGTTTTAATCCCCAATGCTCTCCCCCAGGGCGACAGTAACTTTACCTTAGAATTACCCGGATTTGGCAATTATTCTCTAGTTGCGGGAACGACTTTCAACTTGTTGGGTGTTAATCCCCTTGGCTTTAGTGATTTTCGCATCAGTGATATCGATCCTGCGGAAATGCTCGATCCAACTAATCCTACTGCTTTTGTGACGGGGTTAACATTTACTGCTGCTGGAACAGTAACAGTCACCCAAAACCCCATTATTCAAAATACTGGTGGCGTTAGTGTTCCTGAACCGTCCAATTTATTGGGTTTAGGATTACTCGGATTCGGTGCTTTCTTGACGGGAAAATTAAATAAGAAGCAAGCCAAAAAAGACTCTTAATAGCAATTATCGTTAATCCTGTTGCTTATACAACATGATGGCGATTTCCAGCTTCAATCATCAACCTGACTTTGATTGGAAAGTCTATAAATTCCCTATTTTGGGGCATTTCAATCAGTTAGCATCTCAATCATTAGATAAAAGGGCATCCTCGAAAGGGGGTGCTTTTTTGTTGTTCGGATGTATCGATCGAGCTACAATAAAAGGGACTTCTCTAGGCGAAAATATGGCTACAGGCATTGATATTAGAGAATTTATTGTGGCTAGTCCGGATATTTGTAATTCCCGTCCCCGGATCGCGGGAACTAGAATCACGATTCAAAGTTTAGTCATGGATCATAAAACGGGAATGAGTGCCGAAGCGATCGCTAGGGAGTATCCTCAGTTAAATCTGGCTCAAATTTATAGCGCGAATAAAGAACAGATAGAGGCCGATATCGATGCTTACCGAGCCGATTGTGAAGACTGGGAATCCCGATATCGAGCCGGTGAATTGTAATGAGTCAAATCTTTTTCTACCTTGATGAAGATGCAGGTCAACGCTCGTACGTTCATCATTGATCGCCGATTCCAATGTTAGGCTTGACCTAGGGTGGTTATTCTTAGTCGTTGCTGAATCAAGGTATCAATGCCAACCTTGCACCCATCCAAAAGTTAGTTTGGAGCTAAGTTTTAAAAATCCCTTATTAGTCGGGGAAATTCCTGACTCTCTCCACAAAGATTTGATATTCGATCGCTGTCATCTGGCTATTAATTAGCCTCTTTTGGTTAGCCCAAATTCAGGGATCGATCGATGCCCGTCGCAAGCTTGAAAGTAGCTGTACCCTTAACTGTAAGTAGGTAGGCGTTAAAAGTTATCAGATCCCCCCCCTTATCAAGGGGGGACTAAGGGGGGATCGGCACCCCCCTTATCAAGGGGGGACTAAGGGGGGATCGAACCTAAAATCCATTTTTAATTTAATTATAACCAGCTACTTATCTAGAGTAGAGTGATTCCGTATTTCTCTCCAGCCAGATAGTTATACGACTAAATAGTACAAAAGTCTAGAGATTCTGTTAAGTCCCATTAATCGGGCGGCGTGGCAGCATCGAAGCTTACTGCTATAATTACTTACGGACAAAGATAATAAATAAAATTTATGGGCGACTTTTTTGATAACGTGAGCCGTTACCCCCGCTATCTGATTAGCTTTAGTTTAGGGATTTTCTTCGCCTTTTTCGGCTGGTTGGCCCCTTTATTAAAAAATCCCCTCACAGCGATCGCACTTGTCGGCTTTCTGGGGGGAACTTTCGCCTTTCTTTATTTCACCCTCAAAGCCATGCTCGGATTAGCTTGATACAATGGTAAGGGTTTCGCTGTTTTTAGGGGACAAAAATTATGGCTAACGACCGTCGAGTATCTCGCGTGTCCTCGCTAATTAAGCGCGAGGTCAGCCAAATGTTATTAATGGAAATTAAAGATGATCGGGTCGGGGCCGGTATGGTTAGCGTTACCGATGTGGATCTCTCCCACGACCTGCAACACGCTAGGATTTTTGTGTCTATCTACGGCAACAAAGAGGCAAAGGCCGAAACTATGGCCGGTTTAAAAGCTGCTGCGGGATTCGTCCGGCGCGAACTCGGTCAACGCATCCGTCTCAGACGTACCCCCGAAGTGGTCTTCCTAGAAGATTCTTCCCTTGAACGCGGCGATCGAATGTTACACCTTCTTGATCATATTAAGAGCGATCGACCCCCAGAAGATGACGATTCCGATATCAGTGACCAGTGACCAGTAGAGGATAACTAAATTTAGGCAAAACTGGATTTAGACAAAACTGGGAACTTAAAACTTAAACCTGATAACTGATAACTGATAACTGATAACTGATAACTGAATAGTGAGCGATCGCATTTTATCCCTAAAAGAACGTATTGGTCAGATGATAGTAGTCCGCGCTTCCGGCTATCTCTTTGACCAACAAATCCGCTATCCTGCTTGGGAACCTGTCAACGCGACCCTAAAACATTGGTTAGAAACCCTCCACCTCGGTGGGGTGATTCTCTTAGGAGGCAGCGCCGCCGAAATCGCTCTCCGCAGCCAACAATTACAAAGTTGGTCCGGGGATAATCCTCTGCTCATTGCTGCCGATATCGAGGAGGGAGTCGGCCAAAGGTTTTCCGGTGCTACTTGGTTTCCCCCCCCGATGGCTTTAGGAAAAATAGCGGAAAAAAGCTTGACAAAAGCCACAGAATATGCTATGGAAATGGGAGCAATTACGGCTAAGGAGGCTCTATCGATCGGGATTAACTGGATTTTAGCCCCAATTGTCGATGTGAACAATAATCCCGACAATCCGGTTATCAATATTCGTTCCTTAGCTGAAACTCCTGAAATCGTCGCTAATCTAGCTCAAGCTTTTATTTTAGGGGCGAATTCCTATCCAGTTTTGACCACGGCCAAACATTTTCCCGGCCACGGTGACACCAGCAATGACTCCCATCTCGATCTTCCCATCATCAACCACGATCATGATCGCCTAGAAGCGATCGAATTACCGCCCTTTCAAGCGGCGATCGAGTCAGGGGTTGATAGTATTATGTCAGGCCATCTGTTAATTCCCGCTTGGGATGCCGAATTTCCCGTCACTCTTTCCTCGAAAATTCTCGGGGAAAAACTGCGCCAAAATCTCGGTTTTCAGGGTTTAATCGTCACTGATGCCCTGATTATGGGAGGAGTGACTAAAATTGCCAGTGCTGCCGCCATAGCAGTGAGGGCGGTACAGGCGGGGGCTGATATACTGTTAATGCCTCCCGATCCGATCGAAGCGATCGAAGCGGTGTATAGTGCCGTGCAAGGGGGTACAATTAGCGAAGCCAGAATTAATGATTCTTGGCAGCGTATTCAACGAGCAAAAGAGAAATTAGGGCAAAGACAGCCATCCTTAGAATCCTTAAGCAGTTTAGCGGCACCGCAAGCTCTAGAGATTGTCAGCGATATTTTAAAAGATTCCCAAACAGTTAGCGGTAATTTACCCATTAAAGCCACTCAAGGCCGCAATTTAATCATTATCGATGATTTACTCAACTGTGACTTTCTCGATCGCTCTTGTCCGGCGGTGACAATTCCCCGACAATGGGGTTATCAAACCCAAATAATCGACCGTAGCACCTTTAATCAGTCCCTCGTCTCTCCAGAAACAACTCTCCTACAAGTATTCATCCGTGGTAATCCTTTTCGGGGTAGTGCCGGATTAGGGGAGGAAACGAAAGCTATCTATCAAGATTTGCTGAAAACCGGACAAATTCAAGCA
>NZ_JADEXI010000146.1:0-9049 GCF_015207185.1 Microcystis sp. LEGE 08355
CCTTCCCCTAGTAATTTAGTTTTTCTCAACATCAAAAAAGATGTTTTTCCCAGTAGCAAAATTGCCCGAAAATTTTCCTGTTTTTCCAGCTTGAGTTGATTGAGAATATTTTGATTATTATTATTTTTAATTTCTAACTTTATTCTCTCGTAGTCTAAGATTTTCAATTCTTGATATTTTTGGGAAAATAAAATTTTGAGATTGTCACTGAGTTGGAGTAAAAAACGATAATATCCGTCTTGATAGATTTCTAGTCCATTAATTAATAAATTATAGTCTTTAATTAATAACTGAGTCTCGATCAAGATTTCTTGTTGAGTAATTTTTTCTTTTCGTTTAATAATCTTACCAAAATAGTAATGGTAGCGAACTCCTTCTTGAATTAATTTCCGACGTTCTTTGATGATTTTCTGAAAATTTTTTAAGTATCTATTTTTAAAAACAGGAAGTTGATAGCTTTGCTCATAAATGGCAATTTTTTTATAGGTCATCAGATGTTGAGAGTTCCTATTTAGCATAGCTATCTTAGACCAAAAAATTCCTCAATACTTAGCAATAATCATCCGCTGCCCCCAGCTATTGCAAGAGGGAGCAATACCTAATTAAACATTTTCAACTTCAACAACAACCGGTTCATTTTCAATAACTGGTTCATTTTCAATAACTGGTTCATTTTCAATAACTGGTTCATTTTCAATAACTGGTTCATTTTCAATAACAACTGTTTGAGGACTTTCAGGAGTTGGCTCAGTTACCGTTTCTTGCTGCTTTACTGTCTGTTCTTGATGGTCAGTCAAGTGTTTTTTGGTTTTTAATTTCAGGTCATCAGTCAGAGGTAAAGCATCAATTTCAGCCAAAAGTGTTTCCAGGGATTCTTTTTTACTTCGCTCAGTGTAAAAAGAATTCAGAACCGCTTCAATTCCGTACTGAGCGATCGCATCTCCTAAGACACTAACCAACCCCATCGCTCCGATACCCAGAAAAACTACAAAGGGTTGTCCGAGGGTAATAATTAGCACGATGACAGCAATAATAGCCGAAGCTAAATAAGTACCTGCCACTTTTTTGATAATGTTATCGAGTTCCATAAAAATCACCTCAAATTTCTAGCGAAGGATTAGTTTAATTCTAAAGCAAGGTTAATCTGTCTGTTGATCGCCGTCAAGTAAAGCTTGAAGAAAAGGTTCAAGACTTTTGGGACGATAATCGGAAAAAGCCTTTAATCGTTTTACCACACTGTGATGAACAGTGACAACTTTTGTATTGAAATATCGCCATTGCTCACCTCCCAAGGCCGACAATCCTTTAACCGTATTATCGAACTTGATGGTCGGGTCTAGTTTAATTGGGAATTCCTCAAATTCAGAGGTGGTTGAGTCAAACTCTAATCCCAATTTTTTGGCTTGATTAATCATCCATTGTAACGGGTAGTCGGAAAGTCCTTGATATTCTTTTTTGCCGCCACCTAGACAGGTATGTTCACCCACAAATAAAACTTCTTTGACAACTTGTTCAGGATTTTCGGGATTGGCTTTGATCGGAGTGGAAGGAAAGTTTTTACGTTTTTCATCAATGGCCACAGCATGAAAAGCATTCTGGATAATCGGACTTAATTTTGTGTTACTAAATTCATATTTTTTATGATAAAACTTAGCCAAGGGAAACCAAGTAGTTAAATCAGGAATACCAAAATTGCCAACTGTATCCCAACAACCTAACATCTTGATTGGAATACGATCTTGAAAATCTTCCTTTTCTGTCTCAATTTTTTTGGCATTAGCGGCACGAAATTGTTGAGCTTTGGCACTATCGGAACTAACGGTGTGGTCTCGATAGAGTTGATAAGCTAGGGGAATTTCTTTAATCTTAGAGCGTTTTAGGATTCCACATTTATCGATAAAACTAGCCAAACAACGAACGATATATGCTCCGCGACTAAAACCTAACAAATAAACTTCATCCTCGCTTGTGGGATTATAGTTAAGGACAAGAAAACGATAGGCATCTTGGATCATCCGATCGAGTCCCCAGCCAAAAGTTTCATTCCCTAAACTTTTAATAAATTCGTTATCTTCGGCGCTGCCAGAACCTGACAAAAAGACGATTTGAGGGGTTTGATCCTCGGCAATATACTTAATAGATTCGGCAAATTTAACCACATTGGTGGGGTAAGAACTGGTAGAGTCTTCCCAAGAACCATCACAACAAATAATTAACCGTTTTTTCTGGTTTGAATAAGTCAGTATATCTGGTTGAGAAATTGCCGTTTTAGTAATCTCCTCAATTTCATTGCTGGCAAGAGCAGCTTCTGCGGCAATTATAATTGATTCTGGATTCTCTTCCAGGGAAGGTTCTTGATGTTCGGCTGGAGCATCCTGTTCAACCACTTCTTCTTCTTCAAGGGAGTTAAAAATTTCGTTGACCATTGTTATCCTTTTCACATTCCTTCTAGCTTTACTGCTAGTCTGAACTTTTGATTTAGGGATCGAGGTCGGTTTAGAGGGAAGACTATCTAGTTGCCAGGTTGTCCCATAAAGAATACCATGATTGCTATAACTTGTTTGATCCTCGGCACTGCCATTGAGTGATAAATAAGTCACTAAGCCAAGGTTATCAACTAAGGGAGATTGATACATCGTTTTTTGGATTTCTTCTTGGCTACGCGCTTGATTCCAAAGAGAAAGTTCTGCAAGACAACCTTGCCAATAATGGGAGAGATTAACAGAGGCTCCCAAGATGATTTTTTCAATCCCCGTTAAGGCACGGTTATGACCATTGCCACGATGCCAAATGATCCCATTACGATAGACTAACATTCGGCCCGTGGTCGCATTTTTAACAAAGGCCCAGTGAGTCCAATCACTATAATCCTTAAGCTTGACTTTTTTTTCAATTCGATCGAAACCTTCTTCATTACCCGCATCCCAAAAAATCGCAGGTTTCACGGGATCACCCCAAGGCAGGGTAATATGTAGAACGCGGTTATTTTCCCGATTAACAGCTTCTAAAAGAGTCGTTTCTGTGGATAAATTATTTTCCCCTTTTGCCCAAAATGTAATGGTAATACTCTGATCGATGTCAAGAAATCCGTGGGATAGATCCATGTGATCATCGATGCCATTAAATTTTAGTACAGAGCGTTGTTCAGCCATTGGTTTTGTCATCGACCAGGGGAGAAAGAGGTAATCAGGGGTTCAGGGATTCTGACTAATAAGAGACTGATCTATCTGTCGTGATTTCCCAGAATGCTACCCCCTAGTTTAACACATTTTAGTTATCTAGCGATATATATATAAATAAATGTGTAAGTAGATGGGCGTAAAAAACTCTCAGATCCCCCCGCCTGTCGGCACCCTCCTTATTAAGGGGGGCAGGGGGGATCGAGTGCAAAACCTATCTTCTATTTAATTGCAAACAGCTACTTAGAAGTCAACGACTAATATTCCAGAGCCGGCACTTGCTGTGGCCAGAAACTCAGAGGAGTTGACCCCAATCCCTATCGCCATCAATAGGCTTTGGTGGGATGCACATGGCTGACTGACATCCCTCCCCGGGCCGGTTAACAGCAAACCCTAGGTACTTATT
This sequence comes from Microcystis sp. LEGE 08355, assembly GCF_015207185.1. Classification (NCBI taxonomy): domain Bacteria; kingdom Bacillati; phylum Cyanobacteriota; class Cyanophyceae; order Chroococcales; family Microcystaceae; genus Microcystis; species Microcystis sp. LEGE 08355. The sequence goes on from NZ_JADEXI010000146.1 coordinate 3,586, forward strand.
GTAACTCTGACCAAATTCCGCGGCATCGCTCTACAATTAGTCCCTGAAAAATTAATTGAGTTGCGGGATGAATCTCCACTTTATACAGAGCAAAAAGACCCGTTGGACTATTTAGATTCAACTCCCTTCGCGTTAGAGACAAAGCTTTTGTGCGGTGCATTTCCACCGCTTTTAGTAAGCCTGGATAACTGACATTACGCAGGGCCAATTGACCATTTTTTGTGAGATAAATAGCATCATTTTGCAAGAGATATTCCAAACTGATCAAACTAGCGTGGACATCCACATCTTTTTCTAAACCCCCTAAACGGTGAGCATCCAAACCGAAGCGAATGCAGAAATTAACAGCGACTAATTTTCCCGCTTCTTCGGCCGGCAAAGCACAATCGGCAAATTCAAAGCCTAAACTATCTGAGCGCCACTCCTCGACTCCAGCATAGGTATAGTTTTGAAACAGTTTATTTTTGAGTTTCAAGTCAAATCCTAACCCACTAGCATGACCCGCTTCATGGAATTGGGTATCGAGATGACGATAGCGTTCACCATTAATTTGATCCTCAGGGGTTCTAATAGTAAATCGGCCGTTTCTGGCTCAAAAATTTTTCGGATACATTCGTAGCTAGAACCAGAAAAGCGTCGTTTTTGCTCACTGGCATTATTTAAAGCTGGCCCCTGAACACTATTGGGAAAAGTCCACCTATGGGGAACGATAAAAGCTTCCCCGTTTTCACCTTTAACCGTGCCACAACTAGCAATTTCAGTAAAGGACAAATTTCTGGGAATTGGTTGTCTTAGACTGCCAAATTTTTCACGAGTTAAGCTTTCTAGTTGTTCGATAGAAGGTTGACTATTTTGGTTAATTTTTCCGTAAATCGCACTCAAAGTGAGTTGTCTTTCTCCCTGACGATTGATGCGATAGGGAGCAATCATCAGAAAATAACCATTTTTACCGATAAAATTCAAATTAATGAAATCTTCTGATAAAATGCTCCAGTCGTTGGTTTCCAAAGCTGCTGCTGTTTTCCAGAGCCACTGAGCCGGAATTTCACAGCTATCTGCTTCCTGTTGACGCAGTTTTTTCGCCGCAATTGCAATTTTATTTTGCTCGATATCTTGGACGATTTCTTGGAAGAACTGTTGTTGATTGACCAGGGTTTAATTCATTTTTTTGGTAGCTAATTTCTGTAATAGTTTAACGTTGTTTTTTGACCCATCTCTCATCGGCTAAACTCTTAGCCATTTTAAGATTTTAGGGTCTTTGTCATAGCGATAGGTCAGTCCATCTTTACCCGTAATTGATTTTCCCTGACTGGCTTTGCTTCTAATGCTACTAAGGGAATAGTCGCTTAATTCCTTCATTTGTGCATGGGAAAGTCCTTCTAGAGGTTCTGTTAAGATTGTTGTCGTTGGCGATTCGGGGGGGGGTTCCCCGGCAGAATTGATTTTAGGATTGACCTCGGTTTCCTGATTCGGTAAATCTTCGAGCCTAGCTTGAGAATTATCGACAGAAATATTAATAATTTCTTTTGCTTTTTGTCGGCGATATTCCTCCACTGTCAGCAGTTGCCAATGGGAATTACTAGAGAGTTCTAAAACCCATTGATGATAGTTAAAGAGACTTTCCCGATGTCCGACACTAATAAAAGTTGTGTGAGTTTTCTGCAATTGCCGATATAAATTTTCTTCATTGTTTAAGTCCAAAGCACTTGTGGCTTCATCGAGGATAGTAAAACTGGGACGGGTAATTAATACCCTAGCAAAAGCCAAACGTTGTTGTTCTCCCAGGGACAAAATGTTTTCCCAAGGCTCTTCTGTATCAAAGCTATTGACTCGATTTAGTAAATTTTGGAGATTGACTTCTTGTAAAACTTCCCTCAATTTTATCTCATTGGTTTCTTGATTGCGATTGGGATAAAGTAACTGTTCTCGCAAGGTTCCTAATATTATATAGGGACGTTGAGGCAGAAACAATACTTCTTCTAGGGGGGGACGAACTAATCGGCCGGTTCCTGCATTCCATAAACCGGCAATTGCGCGTAGCAAGGAACTTTTACCCCGACCGCTCGGACCGACAATTAATAAACCTTGTCCAGGCTGAACAGAAAGGGAGAGGTTTTCGACAATTACCTGTTCATAATCGGGAGTTTGCAAGGTGACATCTTCAAAGGAAAATTGAGTTTCTTCGATAGTTGTAATCGTGCTTAAATTTTCCGGTTGTTTAATGACTTCTTCTAAGGCTTGGGAAAATTGCGATAGACGTTCAACATAACTGCTAAATTGTGCCGAAGTGCCAAATTCATTAATTAATTCCGCCAGCGCCGTAGCAAACAAATTAGCCGCTAAACAGGCTTGTCCGACCTGTCCGAAACTAATGCCCTCACTATTGATATACAAAGGACCCAAAATGACAAAAGTAAATACTTGAATTGCCGCCTGATAGCCTCGACGAAAAATCTCTGTGCCTCTCTCCCAATCAATTTTACGTTTAGCACTGCTTAAGAGTTTATTAAATCTCCGCTGAATAATATTTAATTCCTGATTTTCTCCCTCAAAGAAAGCGATTGACTCCGCATGATTACGAATGTGGGTTAGAGCATAATTATAGTTAGCCTTAAGTTCTAATTCTTCTTGAGTGATTTTATTTAGAGCTTGGTTAAAATAGATAGCAATGACGTTACCGAGAATTGTCCAAATGACTAAAATAATGGCAACAGAGGAAGAAATTGACCAAAGAATCACTAAAAAAGTGATCATATCTAGGACATTTTCTAGGGAAACTGCAAAAAAGGAGAGAGCTTTACTGGTAATCGGCTCAATTTCTTGGGATAAACGCTGATCTGGGTTGTCGATATCGGATTTAAAATTAATTCTGTAATAGGCGCGATTATGCAAATATTTTGAGAGAATCCAGTCATTGAGCCAAGCATACCAATCTAGGGCGATTCTTTTCCTGAGAAATTTAAGCAAGCCAACTAAAAGGGTGACAAAGAGCAGTCCAACCGCAAAAACTACCAAAGTTCTGACAAATTTATCAAAATCATTTTTTTCAAGAATGACATCAACTAAGTAATTACTAACAAAGCTATTGAAGGCATTTAATCCTACAACTCCTAGGATTGCCCCGATTAGTAGGATGAGCATTGCCCAAGCTTTCATCACATCAGAAAAAGCCCTTCCCCCCGATTCAGCAGGATACCAATAGGGAGCAGCGATCAGCTTGACACTGTGCCAAAATTTGCTGACATCGGAGATAATATTAGACGTCGAGCGATCTTGAGCTTGAGGGACTTTGGCGGACATATAGCACTTATATTTGAGTTGTGGACATTTTGCCGGAATGATTTTAGATTTTGGTTGGATTGGCGGAGTTAATCCTGAGCTTGTCTGTTGGGTTCTAGTTTCAGGAGAAACCCTCCCCTGTGTAAAAGGCAATTGGCGAAAATATAAGGCTCCCCGACAATTCTAAGGTTATTGTGTTTGAGTTGTGCTAACATAATCCCGTCGCTTTATCTGTCAGTATAAAGAGATAGCTTTCTCAGCCACCCCTGCTACTGCTTTTTTAACCCTCGTTATCTTACTACAAGTGACCATTGTTTTGATAGCAAAAGCTAGTGAGCGCTTCTCAGAATACCACATATTAGCGAATTTCGTTGACCATGACAAATTTTTTTTTCTGTGATAAGATTTCGGGATACAGGTTTCACAGCAATGAGGTGCGCCGATTTTCTTCTCCGTTTCCTGTTCCCCGTTCCCTCAAAGCGATAAAAGTCCTTGCGATATAATGGTGGTAAAGTTATGGCAGCAGCCTCAGAAAATTATGAAGAAGGAGAATTATGAAAACAGCTTAACTAAAATTTAAGCTTTTCAGAACCATTTTGGAAAAAAAATGTAAAAAATTGTATCCATCACTAAAATTTATCATCCAGAATATGCTATAAATAGCTTCGGTTTAAAGTAGAATGGAATCAAACTCAAACGTCTTATCCTGATCATTACTGTATTCATCAGTTATTTGAAGAACAGGTAAAACGCACACCCGATGCGGTAGCAGTTGTATATTCAGAGCAACAATTAACCTACAATGAGTTAAATTGTCAAGCTAATCAGTTAGCACATTATTTGCAATCTTTGGGAGTAAAACCTGAGCAATTAGTGGGGATTTGTCTTGAACGTTCTTTAGAGATGATTGTGGGGTTATTGGCGATATTAAAAGCGGGTGGTGCTTATGTTCCTCTTGACCCTGAATATCCCAGTGAACGGTTAAGCTTCATGTTAGAAGATGCTCAATTATCAGTGCTGTTAACGCAACAAACGTTAGGAGAAAATCTACCTCAACATCAAGCTTCGATTATTTGCTTAGATAACGACTGGGAAAAAATTGCTGAAAACAGCCATTCCAATCTAGAAAACACGGTCACTCCAGATAACTTAGCTTATGTTATCTACACTTCCGGTTTCACAGGTAAACCGAAAGGGGTGTTAGTCAATCACTCCAAGGTCGTGCGATTATTTGCCGCTACAGATGCTTGGTATAATTGCAATAGTCAAGATGTCTGGAGTCTATTTCATTCCTACGCTTTTGACTTTTCGGTGTGGGAAATGTGGGGAGCTTTGTTATATGGTGGACGTTTGGTAGTTGTACCCTACTTAGTGACCCGTTCTCCCGAAGCATTTTATCAGCTACTATGTCAAGAAAAAGTCACAATTCTCAATCAAACCCCTACCGCTTTTCGTCAGTTAATTCAACTTGAAGAATCCTTAAAAGGAAGTTTTCCCCCCTTATCAAGGGGGGTTAGGGGGGATCGTTCATCGACAACAGATAACGATTTAAGCTTACGTTTGGTTATTTTTGGAGGAGAAGCTTTAGAAATTAACAGTTTACAACCTTGGTTTCAGCGTCATGGCGACCAATGCCCCCAATTAGTTAATATGTACGGAATTACAGAAACTACCGTTCATGTTACCTATCGACCATTAAGTATGACCGACTTGGATAGTACAGCTAGTGTGATTGGTCGTCCCATTCCTGACTTACAGGTATATTTACTGGACTAACATTTACAACTTGTACCGGTTGGTGTACCTGGGGAGATGTATGTGGGGGGTGCAGGAGTAACAAAAGGTTATCTCAATCGTCCTGAATTAACAACAGAAAGGTTTATTTCTAGTCCTTTTGAAAATTCCAACAAATTGTATAAAACGGGAGATTTAGCCCGTTATTTACCCAAGGGAGAGTTAGAATATTTAGGACGGATTGACAATCAAGTAAAACTTCGCGGCTTCCGTATTGAATTAGGAGAAATTGAGGCTGTACTGAGTCAAAATGAGGCGGTACAGTAGATCTCTTGCATAAGTCTAGACAAAATAGGATAAAATAGTCCAAGAGTTAAGATTGAAAGATGACTTACGAACAAGTAAAAACTTTAAAGCCAACAGAGTTCAAACGCTTGTGTGGCGTGTATCC
>NZ_JADEXI010000147.1:0-9010 GCF_015207185.1 Microcystis sp. LEGE 08355
GTCATGGTTCGCAGTGTCCGCCAATTATGGAATAAAACTACTACAGAAATTCGCTTCTTCATCAGTAGTTTATACCATTTTTCTTTATTCGCGTCACAACGAATGAAGGTTTGGCAAGCATTCGAGCGTGGATGTCTGTCATGGATTTAGAAATTTGGTATTAGCAGCGGATGCCCAAAAACACGCCGAGGTGATTCGCGGACATTGGAGTATCGAAAATAGTCTCCATTGGGTACTCGATGTTACCTTTAATCCGACACTCCGCACTTCAAAATGTAGTATAAAGTAGCATAAAATCATTCAAGAAAAAATAAGTAAAAATACTCAGAGAATTAGTCCCAAAAAAGTGAGACAATCAAAAAGCTCAAAAATCTATTAAAGGTACAAAAATTGTCTCCTATCTCAGAGGTAAAAATTAAAAACCTAGATCACTTAGGAATAGTAGCTGTGCTAATTGACGAAATAGGAATAGTTGAAATAATCAACTCTAAATTAGGAATCGACCCCCGAGAAAAAATTTCAGCAGGAACAGTGGTCAAAGCTATTCTAATCAATGGATTAGGATTTGTTTCAAGACCTTTATACTTATTTAGTCAATTTTTTGAAGATAAAGGAATCGAAGAATTATTGGGAGAAGAAATAAAAACCGATTATATCAATGATGATAAAATTGGGAGAGTCATGGATGAATTATACAAACATGGACTGAATGATATCTTTATAGAAGTTGTCTTATCGGTCATCAAAAAATTTAAAATAGAGACAAAATATTCTCCTCTAGATGCCACATCATTTCCTCTAGATGGAGAATATAAAAGTGAAGAAAAAAAAGAGAAAGAAGAAGAAGAAGATATGCTCAAAGAAAGACCAATAATTATTACCAAAGGATATTCTCGTGACCATCGACCAGATTTGAAACAATGCGTCTTAGACTTAATAACAACCGAGGATGGAGACGTACCATTATTTGTGAGAGTCGGAGATGGAAATGAAGCGGATAAAGCTGTCTTTGGCAAAATCTTAGGAGAATTTAAAAAACCAATAAAATTTGACAGTATTATGGTCTGTGACAGTGCCTTATATAGTCAAGAGAATCTTCAACTAATTCAACATCTAAAATGGATAAGTAGAGTTCCCATGACGATAAAAATAGCCAAAGAATTAGTCCAAAATTCAGAAATGGAAGAAATAGAGGCAAAGGAAAGAGAAAAAAGGGCAGAGCTAAATTTAGAAGGATATACCTGGAAAGAAGAAAAAGTGACTTATGGGGGAATCCAACAAATCTGGCTAATAGTAACCAGTGAAAAAAGACAAATAAGTGACTTAAAAAAACTAGAAAATAACCTGAAAAAAGAAAAAAACAAAGGGGAGAAAATTCTCAAGAGCTTGCAGAAAGAAGAGTTTGAAAATCCCCAACAAGCCCGATATAAATTAAGAGCAATTAATCAAAAACTAAACCTCGTTAAAATCCTAGAAATTGACCTAATTGCCAGTCACTCAAAAGACCATAAAACGATTTATAAAATTAGCGGCGTAGGGCAAGAAAAAACTGAAGAGATAGTCAGAAGAAGAAAGGAAGCAGGCAGATTTATTTTAGCAACTAACTTAGTTGATGAAGAAGACAAATTAGACTCAGCCGAAATGGTGACAACTTATAAAAATCAACAGTCTTGTGAAAGAGGATTTAGATTTTTGAAATATCCTTTATTTTTTGCGGATAGTTTCTTTGTTAAAAAAACGGAAAGAATCGAGACAATGTTATTCTTGATGTCTTTCTGCTTGTTAGTCTATAACCTCGGACAAAGAGAACTAAGAAATAGCTTAAAAAGAGCCAAGGCTGGAGTCAAAAATCAAGTCAGTAAATTAACGATTCGTCCCAAGATGGATATTTCAATGTTTTCAGGGCATTCATATTTTTATTGTGAATGGGGTCAAGCAAATTGTCAACTTAACTGAAGAACGCCGTTTTATTTTAAATTTTCTGCCTTCATCTTGTCAAAAATATTATCTGTCATCGTTAGTCTAAATAACAAAGCAACAAAGTTGATAACAATTGAGTAATATGCTTATAGGAGAGTCACTACTCCTCGAATTGTTGTGACTTAGTTTAACTCTTTGAGCCGAAAAAATATTTGGTATTTTATGATTTCTCCTCCACATCTGATTGGTTGAGTATTTTTTTTAATTATTCTGATTTTTTTTCTTTGAAAAGACCTGTAGTTTTTTATACTTCAAAGTGAAGTGCGGAATATGGGTTTAATGAAGATGCCAGTCGGATTCGTCTGGGCTATGAAGCGGAAAACCTAGGGCTATTGCGCCGTTTAAGTGTGAATTTATTGAAGCGAGAAACCTCCAAAATGAGCCTGAGGATGAAACGCTACAGGGCCAGTATGAATGATAATTTCATGGTAAAAATCTTGACAGAATCGTGCAGTTGACTGAGAGAGGAGGTGGATGTTAATCTTACAATTGGCTAGTACTTTTGGGAATTTAAGGAACTGAGTAGATGAGGTAGCCAGAATAACTGGCAAAACCAGAAATTCTCTAGCCTTGTGCAGGTCAAAGCCTGATTTAGTCATCAAATTTTAGACCCAACCCCTCAGAATTTGAAAACTCCATCAACAGGCGATTACCCTGTATTATGGAGAGGTCTAATAAACTTAATTGTTTTTAATTTTGGTGAGTTAGGAAGATATGTATTTAATTGTGCGCCAACCGAGTTGGCAATAATCCCAGAGGGTGAATTGGAATAGAGCCAAACCAGAAAAAGCTAAGATATGGCAAGATAAAAACTTAATGCTGACGGCTGACCAATATCAGACCTGATGCAGTATCTCTTGAGTCACCGGTCAAGCTGGGATTTACTGAGAGTAAGCAATCTGCTAGAGTTTTAACGTTCGTTAAATTTCTCGGGCAGAGAAAACAAAAAAACCATAATGGTGTTACTGGGTGTGTGGAAGTGCTTAAAAATCTCAATTTTTCGGGGCGATATTCCTCGCTGGCTCTGCTGCTGGCTATTTTCGGATTATTTCACGGGACGGTAATGGCCGAAGAAGAACCGCAAGAAATGGTTTTTCCCCGCATCGAGCAGATAGTACAGTCGCCTCCTGCGACGGGAGAAACTACGCCACCCGTGGCAGCACCGCCGGAAACCCCGACGGAAATACCAAGACCAGCAGAAACTCCCACAACAGCCCCACCAGCGCAGGCCGAGGAGTCGCGAGTTTTGGTGGCCGAAGTGGTAGTACAGGGGGCCGATCGAGAATTAGAAAATCTAGTTTATAATACCATTCGCACCCGACCAGGACGAAGCGCAACTCGATCGCAATTACAAGAAGATATTAACGCCGTTTTTGCCACGGGCTTTTTTGCCGATGTGCGGGCAGTTCCCCAAGATACGCCCCTAGGGGTGCGAGTCACCTTTGAGGTGCAACCTAACCCCGTTTTTCAGGGCGTACAGATTCAAATTGCCCCGGAAACCATGGACAAATCGATTTTACCTGCTGGGGTGGTCGAGGAAATTTTCGCTAGTCAATACGGCAAAACCCTGAATTTGCGGGAATTACAGGCGGGGGTAAAAAAAATCAATGACTGGTACAGTAAAAACGGCTATGATCTGGCCCAGGTGATCGGTGCGCCGCAAGTCACTCCCGATGGTAGGGTGATTTTGGTCATTTCCGAAGGTTTAATCGAAAAAATTCAAGTACGTTATTTTAACGTCGAACAGGAACCGGTCAAGGCTAAAACCAGAGAATTTATCATTACTAGGGAAATGCGCCTAAAAGCGGGGGATATTTTCAACCGCAATACCGCCCAACAGGATTTACAGCGTGTTTTCGGTCTCGGTTTATTCGAGGATGTGCGTCTGTCTTTTTCCCCCGGCAGCGACCCAAGGGAGGTGATTGTTAACGTCGATGTGGTGGAAGGTAATACCGGTTCCCTGGCCGCTGGGGGTGGTATTAGCTCGAATGCGGGCTTATTCGGCACTGTCAGCTATCAACAGCGCAATTTTGGCGGTAATAACCAAACTTTAGGGGCAGAAGTCCAGTTAGGGGAACGGGAATTTTTATTTGATCTGAGTTTTTCCGATCCTTGGATTGCCACGGATAATTTCCGCACTTCCTACACGGTGAACGTTTTCCGGCGACAGTCGATTTCTCTGGTTTATGATGGGGAAAATTCCTCGATTCGGACGCTTAACGATAATGATAGTCCCCGTATCGTCCGGACGGGTGGTGGTATTACTTTTGTCCGTCCTTTGGCCCCCGATGTGTTTACGAAACCAAAATGGGTGGTTTCCCTAGGCTTTAACTATCAACAGGTACAGGTGCAAAATGCCAATGGTGACATCTCCCCCCTGTCTGCACCTCTCAATGGTTTTGGCAGTCAACAACTGGCTTTTAGTTCCTCTGGGATCGATGATCTACTTTCCCTAAATATTGGCGCTATTCGAGATTTTCGCGACAATCCCCTGCAGCCCACCAGTGGCTCTTTCCTGCGTCTAGGTTTAGAACAAACTATTCCGGTCGGTTCTGGCAGTATTTTCGGCACTCGTGTTCGGGGTAGTTATAGTTACTTTATCCCCGTTCGGTTTATTAATTCCTTTAATCTCTTTGAAACCGATATTTTTAAAGGTCAGCAATCCCTCGCTTTTAATGTGCAAGCAGGGACAGTATTAGGCGATTTACCCCCCTACGATGCTTTTATTGTGGGGGGTAGTAACTCTGTACGGGGTTACGCCGAGGGAGAAGTGGGTAGCGGTCGCAGTTATTTCCAAGCGACGGCCGAATATCGTTTTCCCATTGTCGCTATTATTGGGGGGGCGTTATTTGTCGATTTCGGCACTACTATTGGTTCCCAAGGCGATGTCCCCGGTCAACCCGGGATTGTCCGGGATTTACCCGGTATCGGTCTCGGTTACGGTTTGGGTGTTCGGGTACAATCTCCCGTCGGCCAAATTCGGGTTGACTACGGTTTTAATGTCGATGGTAGTTCTCGTCTCCATTTCGGTATCGGGGAACGATTCTAATCAGTTACCAGTTATCAGTTACCAGTTATCAGTTATCAGTTATCAGTTATCAGTTACCAGTTATCAGTTATCGATAAATTTAGTTATTTTTGCTGTTCACTGTTCAAAGCTTTATTACTTAATAATTATGGTTTCTACTATCCCTAAACAATTTGAATTATCGGGAATTGGACTGCATTCGGGGGAGATAACACGGGTGCGCGTCTGTGGGGCAAATCCGGGGGAAGGACGTTATTTTGTCCGCAGAGATTTAGCCAATCAACCGATTATTCCCGCTCTAGTTTCTTCGGTTTACCAAACAACTTTATCAACGGAATTGAGACGAGGAGAAGCAAAGGTTAGAACCGTTGAGCATTTATTGGCGGCCTTAACCGCTTTGGGGGTAGACGATGCTCGCATTGAGGTGGATGGTGCGGAAATTCCCCTCCTTGATGGTTCGGCCAAAATCTGGGTAGAAGCGATCAAAAATGCTGGTTTAGATAACTCTTTTTCTCCATCAGATTTAACTATTTCTCAACCGATTTGGTTGCAGGAAGGAGATGCTTTTGTGGCGGCGATTCCTTCCCCTGAATTACGTTTTACCTACGGCATCGATTTTGCCTATAAACCGATCGGTAATCAATGGTATAGTTGGAGTCCTGATCAGGAAAGTTTTAGTCAAGCGATCGCATCAGCCCGGACTTTCGGTTTTGCCGATCAAATTGAATATTTACAAAAGGCTGGTTTAATTAAAGGAGGCAGTTTAGAAAATGCTTTAGTCTGCGATCAAAATCAATGGTTAAATCCTCCTTTACGCTTTGATAATGAGCCAGCAAGACATAAATTATTGGACTTAATTGGTGATTTGAGTTTACTGGGAACTATTCCCACTGCTCATTACATGGCTTTTAAAGCCAGTCATAAACTTCACGTTCAATTAGCGATCGCAATTCAGGGTTAATTATACTAAATTCTGTTTAAAAGGTATAGGGGAGTGGGAAGTGGGGCTGTCTGGAGGCGGGGTTTTTACTTCTGTCGATGACATGGCTTTCGCTCGCTTGTTCTCTACTCAAGCCTTTATCCTAGCATTGATAACCCTTAGCTATTAGCCGTCAGCTATCAGAATCATTCCAACACCGTCGGGTTTGCTCGGTGACAGGTTGCCAATCCAGAACTCAACCCACCAGAGCAGCATCGCACTTTAACCCAGAGCTTCAATAAATGTGCATGGTGCGTTCCCCAAAAATCGATCGGTGGAGCAGTAGGACTTGCATTAGGGAACGCACCCTACGGCGATAGCGTACTGCTACGCAGTGCCTTCGGCATCGCACTTTGGATGATGTGAGAAGTTTAGCATACGGTCGGGTGCAGTGATTTGTTATGTCGATCTATCTTGAAGTGCCATTCAGGGCAATTCACTTTTGTCGAGAGTCTTTGGAGTTTCCATAGATGATTGTATGTAGTTGAGTAACGTTATGGTTTTGTACTATTTCTAGAATGTAGCTGCTTAATTTATCTGCACCAATTGCAGATGGCTCGATCAGATTAGCGTAATCAGATGTACTGGTAAAGATTTGGCGCAGATCAATAATTGGTAGTTTATAGGCTATTGCTGTTTGAATTATCACATCATTCCAAAATGTGAGTGCAGTTGTCGCTATGCTTTGGTATTCTGACTGCTCAAATCTTGGCTCGTAGATGGTGCAAATTGTTATTGGCAACTGTTTTTCCAGTAGCTCTTTGATTGCACTTACATAGTTAGCACGAAAATCTCCGACCAGCCTTGAAAATTTAATTATTACTTCTGCAACAGATTGTGCCCTCTGAGATAGATAGTCGATGTTGCGTAAAGCATCATTTCCCCCAACACTCAAAAACAAGTGAGTTGAGTCTTTAGGTAGCTTCTGAACTTGAGTATGGAGATCCGTGGTAATAGAACCATCAATAGCGAGTAAAGTGGCTTTCCATCCTAAAGGTATTTTGCGCTTAAGGTAATGGATAACATCTTCTTCAACATCTACATAAGGAGCATTATCAAATATGCTGTCGCCGAGCAAGACGATGTGGGTCATAAATCTATACCTTAAAATTTTCCACTTGCGCAAAGAAGCAATGCGACATAACTACATATTATACGAAAACTTTCTGTATAACAATCTCCAGAGTAACAATATAGGTCAACTTTCGGCATATCACACTATTTAGGCGCAATCGCCAGAACTTTTCCATATATCACGCCCAAAAGCGTGTTAGCCAGATTAGCATATTGCCAAAAACCTTGTTTAACTAAATTCCTGACAACAAGCTAAAATAACAGGAGTTTTCCAAGATTCTAGGAAGGTAGAAACTAAGCACATCAAAGCTTTTAACTTAACCAATTAGGTTTTAGATTCGGCCCTTGTTATCAGATGTGCGTTTTCGGTTCACCGATTACCGATGACTGTTTACTGATCACCGAACGAATCCCACTTCCTCGAACATTTGTCAAGACTCCCACGGAAAAAGCCGCGTTTGTTTACACAGCTTAATTAAGAGTTGTAACTTTTAATGAACAGGAAGAGAGTCTAGGGCTGAGAGCTTGCTATAGTGAATCCTAGCCGTTTTTTCACGGCTGGTCATTATCATCTCAGAGCCTTTACTCGTCTCAATCATCATCCCAGAGTAAAACCAATAATCCCTATGGTCAGCACGATCCAAAAACCAGAATTCGAGGAAATCCGTCCGGGTATAAAAGTTCCCGCTAAAGAAACGATCCTCACTCCCCGCTTCTACACCACTGATTTTGAAGCGATGGCGGAAATGTCGATCGCCGCTAACGAGGAAGAACTGAAAGCGATTTTAGAGGAATTCCGTACCGATTATAACCGGCATCACTTCGTTCGCAATCAAGAATTCGATCGCTCTTGGGAGCATATTGATGGCGAAACTCGCCGCTTATTCGTGGAATTTCTGGAAAGATCCTGCACGGCCGAATTTTCCGGCTTTCTTCTCTACAAAGAACTCGGCAGACGTTTAAAAAACAGAAATCCCGTCCTCGCAGAATGCTTTAACCTCATGTCCCGGGACGAAGCGCGTCACGCTGGGTTCCTTAATAAGGCTTTATCGGATTTTAACCTCTCCCTTGACTTGGGATTTTTGACCAAAAGCCGTAACTACACCTTCTTTAAACCGAAATTTATCTTCTACGCCACCTATCTTTCCGAAAAAATCGGTTATTGGCGCTATATCACCATTTATCGTCATCTCGAACAACATCCCGAAGATCGGGTTTATCCGATTTTTAACTTCTTCGAGAATTGGTGTCAAGACGAAAACCGTCACGGGGACTTCTTCGATGCGATCATGCGCGCGCAGCCTGATATTCTTAATGATTGGCGCGCTCGTCTCTGGTGTCGTTTCTTCCTGCTTTCGGTCTTCGCTACGATGTATCTCAATGATACTCAGCGTTCTGGTTTCTATGCCATTCTCGGTTTGGACGCTCGCGAGTACGATAAGTATGTAATCGAGAAGACCAATGAAACCGCCGGCCGCGTCTTCCCGATTGTTCTCGATGTGGATAGTCCTGAATTTTATGATCGCCTAGAGATTTGTGTTCGCAATAACGAGGGATTAAGGGCGATCGATAGCGAAAACAGTGCCGCACCGGTTAAATTCCTGAAGAAATTGCCTATCTTCGCCTCTAACGCTTGGCAATTCCTCAAATTGTACCTGATGAAACCGATTCGGGTCGATAAATTAGCCGGTAGCGTCCGTTAAAAAGTTTGTTTTCTTGAGACATGGTGAGGGTGGGTTAAACCGCCCTTTTTTTGTCGATAAAATTCTTAAGAAAATCCTCTAACATTTCTATCCTCGCTAGACTGGATTCTAGGGGTGTTAACTAGGTTTTTACTTTTTACTTTTCACTGTCAAAAATATGGCTATTTATAGTGAATTACCCACAGGACAACGTCTCTATCTCGATAATCAAGGGATGCAGACCATTGTAACTCTCGCTAGTGGTGC
>NZ_JADEXI010000148.1:0-8983 GCF_015207185.1 Microcystis sp. LEGE 08355
GGGAACCCTGAATTTTTCGACTTAGTTGCCGGCAGCTTGCCGCCAACTCACTCCTCTAGATAAGTATTTTGACTCAGGCATCTTCCTCTTTCGAGACGTTGTGACACTTAGGGTGCGGAATGTGGGTTTTAGCCTCTTCAAATGATCTTTTTTCTAAAGCTGAATATGGCTGTAACTTTTATTCAATCAGGCATCGGAAATTCCGATTTATGCAAGAGGTCTAATGACAGGGAAGAAAGACACGGTATTGAATTTCCTCTCCTTGCTGCCTTCCAGTGGTTTAGCTTGTAACAAAAATGTCTCCCTATCTCCTATCCCCAACAAAAAATTCTCCCTAAAGGCATTTAAGCAGTCTTTAACCCTTATGTGCTAAAATTTTTGAAGATTTTGCTATTCATTTAGGTTCAATCAGGGATCACAGCCTTTTCAGGGAAATTTTATGACAAGTAACTACGGCGCGGAACAGATACAAGTTCTCGAAGGGTTAGAACCAGTCAGGAAGCGGCCGGGGATGTATATCGGTACGACTGGGCCGCGGGGACTACATCATTTAGTCTATGAAGTGGTGGACAACTCGATCGATGAGGCCTTAGCGGGTTACTGTACTCATATCGAAGTGGATATCAAGGCCGATGGTTCCGTCAGCGTCACCGACGATGGCCGGGGTATTCCCACCGATGTCCACCCCACCACGGGTAAATCTGCCCTCGAAACCGTTCTCACTATACTTCATGCCGGCGGTAAATTTGGCAGTGGTGGTTATAAAGTGTCGGGAGGGTTACACGGAGTCGGGATTTCCGTCGTTAATGCTCTTTCCGCATGGGTCGATGTCACCGTCTGGCGCGATCATAAAGTACATATCCAACGCTACGAAAGAGGTATCCCCGTCACAGAATTGGTCAGCAGTCCCAGTCAAGAGGAAAAAACGGGAACTAGGGTTAATTTCCTGCCAGACACCGAAATTTTTAGCCAAGGCATCGAATTTGATTACAGTACCCTCTCCGGACGTTTACGAGAACTAGCCTACTTAAATGCGGGTGTTAAAATCACCTTTAGCGATTACCGTCCCGAAGAACCCCACATCGAAACCTATTGTTATGAGGGGGGTATTAAAGAATACGTCGCCTATATGTGTCGGGAAAAAGAAACCCTGCACAAAGATATTATCTATGTATCGGGGGAAAAGAACGGAATTAATATCGAAGTGGCGTTTCAGTGGTGTATAGATGCCTATAGCGACAATATTCTCGGTTTTGCTAATAATATCCGCACCATTGACGGGGGAACTCATCTAGAAGGATTAAAAGCAGTTCTGACTCGTACTTTAAATAATGTTGCTCGTAAACGCAATAAAATTAAAGAAAACGAGCCTAATCTAGCGGGGGAAAACGTCCGTGAGGGTTTAACCGCCGTTATTTCCGTAAAAGTCCCCGAACCGGAATTTGAGGGACAAACCAAGACCAAATTGGGTAACACCGAAGTGCGGGGTATTGTTGATTCGCTGGTGGGGGAAACTCTCAACGAATACTTAGAACAAAATCCCCAAGTGGCCGACACGATTATCGAAAAAGCAGTACAAGCGTACAAAGCGGCGGAAGCGGCCCGACGGGCCCGGGACTTAGTACGACGGAAATCGGTTCTGGAATCCTCGCCTTTACCGGGTAAATTGGCTGATTGTAGCGAAAGAGACCCAGAAAAGTCAGAAATTTACATCGTCGAAGGGGACAGCGCTGGCGGTTGTTTTCATGGTGATACAGAAATCGCCCTTGTCGATGGACGCAACCTCAGTTTTAAACAGCTAGTGACCGAACAAGCCCAAGGAAAGGAACATTTTTGTTATACCATTCGTGACAATGGCACGATCGGGGTTGAACGAGTTATTAATGCCCGCATCACCAAAAAAGACGCAGAAGTAATTAAAATTACTCTCGATCATGGTGAAGCGATTATTTGTACTCCTGACCATCTTTTCCTGTTAAGAGATGGTAGCTATAAACCTGCTGCGGCTTTAACTCCAGAAGATGCTTTAATGCCTTTGTATCGGAAATTGTCCGCTCTTCATGACCCCGGAATCACCATTAGCGGTTATGAAATGGTCTGGAATCCCGCTTCCGATTCTTGGTTGTTCACTCATGCGATCGCTGATTGGTATAATCGTTGGCAGGGAATTAACACGATCAAGAAAACTTACTATCAAAAAACCCTAGCGACCTTAAAACAAATTGAGATCGATCGAGGTTATATTGATTTGGAAGCTTATCAAAAATATCGGCTTCAGACGCAGGATAAATCAATATTGCGATTTGATTCTTTCTGCGATCGCTACTTTGATGGTGATAAAAATAAAGCCTTAGAAGCGGTGGCTAATTACAATCATCGAGTTGTGGCGATCGAGCAATTAGAAACAAGATTCGATGTCTATGATATCGAGGTTCCTCGCACCCATAACTTTGCCCTTGCTTCCGGCGTTTTCGTCCATAACAGTGCCAAACAGGGGCGCGATCGTCGTTTTCAAGCGATTCTACCTCTGCGGGGAAAAATCCTCAATATCGAAAAAACCGATGATGCCAAAATCTACAAAAATACGGAAATTCAATCCTTAATTACGGCCCTCGGTTTAGGGATTAAAGGAGAAGATTTCGACCCCTCACAATTGCGCTATCATCGCATTGTTTTAATGACTGACGCTGATGTGGATGGCGCACACATCCGAACTTTGTTGTTAACTTTCTTCTATCGTTATCAGAAGAATTTAATTGACCAAGGTTATGTATATATCGCCTGTCCTCCTCTCTATAAATTGGAACGCGGTAAAAATCATTCCTACTGCTATAGCGATCGAGAATTACAGCAAAAGATAGCGGAATTTCCCTCTAATGCTAACTACACAATCCAACGTTTTAAAGGGTTAGGGGAAATGATGCCCCAACAACTTTGGGATACTACCATGAATCCTGAAACTCGCACTTTAAAACGGGTAGAAATCGAAGACGCAGCCAAAGCTGAGGAATTATTTACGATTCTTATGGGCGATCGAGTTGCCCCCCGGCGAGAATTTATCGAAACCCACGGACCGCGTTTAAATCTTACAGATTTGGACATTTAAACGGTAACTTTGGGCTGTGTTAGTCTAGGCTAATACAGCCCGATTATATTCCCTAAATCCAGTTACTAAGTAGGGAGGAACAATTATTTGTAGGATGGGTTAGCGGTAGCGTAACATGGTCGGGCGTTGGGTTTCATGCTTCAACCGTTCGGCAAAAGCTCACGGCCGAAGCCCAACCTACGTTCATCTTATATTTAATTCCACCTACCTACTTAATCGGGGGGTTAGGGATTCAAGGAAACCGGGGCGCATTCCACGACTTCATCGAAAAAATCAGCCGGTAGCGGGGGATTATCGGGGTCTTATAGGGCGTTTTTGGCAATTTCCGCCTCACTCATCCCTTTAACTTTCTCCCAGTCCGTTTTGCCTTTCAACTTCGCCCACTGTTCGCAGGTGACTCTGGTAATAGGTTCTTCGTTCACGGTTATTAGCCCTCCTAGCACTAATTATTCGACGAACCGAGCCACGCCATGTATAATCTGATTTTAAACTAACTTTTGGATAGCTGCTACTAACTGCTCGATTTCTGAGGGCAAAGTGAAATAATGAACACAGGCACGCACGCAGAGGGGGTCGAGGAGAGTTCGCAGTAAAAACCCTTGTTTTTCTAGCTGTTGCACTAAATTTTGTGGGGTGATGGCCGAGTCAATTTGAAAGGAAACTAAACCAGATTCCGGTGGAGAATTTTTTAAACATTTCACCCCCTTAATCGTCTTTAATTCTTCCCAGAGATAAGCCGCTAATTGACAGATTTTTTCGTATCTTTGTCCCCCATCACCCCAGGCGTTATGTACCGCAATAGTTGCCCTTAAACCCTCAAATTGAGGATAGGCAGAAGTGGCCACTTCAAAGCGTCTAGCGTCTGGTTTCCAACCGATAGGCTGTCCTTGCTTATCTGTTTCAATACCGCGCCAACCGATAAAAGTGGGCTGTAAACTAGGGAAAATTTCGGGACGAATATACAATCCCCCCACACCGGCCGGTCCACACCACCATTTATGACCCGTAAAAGCATAACAATCGGCGGCAGTAGCGCTTAAATCCAAGGGCAAACAACCCACGGATTGGGCAGCATCCACCACCACTAAAACGGGTTGTTCGGTGACAGAATTATCATGACAAAGCTGCGAGATTTCCTTGAGGGGTAAAACCTGTCCAGTATTCCACAGAACGTGACTAACCACCACAACCCTAGTTTTTGGACGTAAATGAGCGGAAATGACTTCTATGGGGTTGCCGTCGTTTAAAGTTTTCCGAATAGGACAAGTGGAGATTTCCAGATGATAACGACGAGCAATTTCCCGAACTGTGGCCATAATTCCGGGGTGTTCACAATCGGTTAGTAAAATATGTTCCCCCGCTTGCCAATCAACTCCCCAGAGGGCGATATTACAGCCCACAGTGACATCCTCGGTGATAGAGAGAGTGCTGGGGCTAATTCCCAACTCCTGAGCCATTTCTTGCCTGAGAAGTTCCGTTTTTCCGGTAATCCAATCATTTACCCGTCCTGAAAAAGGACCCTGTTGTTGGAGAAAATTATGGGCATCGATAATCGCTTCTAATCCGGCCTTGGGCAAGGTTCCCTGACCACCGAAATTAAAATAAACTTTATTGCTAAGTCCCCGAAATTCCTGTCTTTGTTCGGCTAAATCCGGTTTACTAGGGGCGCAATCGAGGCTATTTTCGTCTAAATTCTGCATAAGCGAGGAGATGGGGGGTCAGTTATCAGTTATCAGTTATCAGTTATCAGTTATCAGTTATCAGTTATCAGTTAGAAGGTGTTGGGTTTTGGGGTTTTAGGGTTTTAGTTGAATTCCCCATTTCCCCATTTCCCCACTTCCTGACGACCGACTCGGAGAATTCTAGCGACGGATTAAGTCACAATTGTCACAATAGTATTAGAGTAGAGGAAACATAGTTGGGAATGTTTTCTTTTTTTAAGTTTATTATTTTCTACTTTACCTCACAGGTCCAGGAAAGCTTAACTTTTCTCCTTGATAGAATGCTACTGACCGATGATCTACTTCTAGACTACCAACGTTGTCAACGCCGTGCGTTTTTAAATCTCTACGGCAATAGCCAAGAAAAAGACCCTGAGCGAGATTTTTTGCTTAAATTGCGCCAGGAGAGTCAAATTCACGTTAACAAAGTCCTGCAAGACTCCTATCCCGATTATTGTTCCCTGACTACTCCCAGCACGGATATTTTAGCCGCCGCTAGGGAAACGGAAGCTTTGATGGGTCAGGGGGTATCCTGTATTTATCACGGAGTCCTTTTACAATCTGGCTATCCCGTCTCTTTAACCGGTTCCCCGCATTTATTAATTAAACAGGCAGGAAAGTCGAAATTTGGCGATTGGGTTTATTATCCCCTCAATATTCAACTTGGTCGCCGTCCTAAGCCTGAATATAAGATGCTGGCTACTTTTTACGCCTATTTATTGGCTGGTATGCAGGGAGTTTTTCCCAGTTATGCGGAAATTGTCCTACGTCGTCATAATCGCTATCGGGTGGAATTGAATCTCTGGTTAACTAAACTAGAGGAAATAATCAAAAATTTCGGCGCAATGGTGATTAATCACCAAGAACCAGAAGTTTTTATCTCGCGTCAGCGTTGCAGTTTATGTCATTGGTATAGTCACTGTTATGGTATCGCCCAAGCGAGTCAACATCTTTCTTTAGTCCCGGGGGTGACTCCCAGTCGTTACCAATTTTTACAGTCTTTGGGGGTTTCAACTATGGAATCCCTGGCGCTTACCTGTCCTACCCGTATGGGGGAGGGGATGGGGTTAGAGGTGGCTAATCAGTTACAATTACAGGCCCAAGCAATTATTGAAAATCGGGCCTTTCGCAAAAGCAACGGCAAAACTGCTTATTTGTCTCCCCTACCGAGGGCCGAGATTGAATTTTATTTTGACATCGAAGCGGAACCAGAACAAAATTTAGATTATCTTTTGGGGATTTTACGGGTTGATTATCGAGTTAATACCCAGCAATTTTATCCCTTTTTGGCAGAAAAGCCGGAAGATGAAGGCAGGATATGGCAGGAATTTTTAACCTTAGTCATGCAGGATTATCAAGCACCAATTTTTCACTTTTCTGAGTACGAAGTGGAAACAATTAAGCGATTAGGTTATCTTTATAAAACCCCTTCTTCTTTGATTAATCAGTTAGTTTCTCGCTGTTTTGATCTGCACTATCAGGTAGTTAATTCGGTAACTTTTCCCGTGGAAAGTTATTCTTTAAAATCCCTCGCTAACTGGATTGGCTTTCAATGGCGCGATCGAGGAGTAAGCGGGGATCAATGCGTTTGGTGGTATGACCAGTGGTTAAAAACAGGAGATCGGACTTTATTGGCGGCTATTTTGCGTTACAATGAGGATGATTGTTGCGCCACCTTTAGACTAAAAGATTGGCTCGTAAACTTTTTAATTTGATTCTAAAGATTTATGACAAATAGGGGGGAATGTAGCCGCTGCTACCCGTAGCCGTCAAGGGAAAATGATAAGCTATGGGTGTGAAGACAGTCCCCTCACCCAATGGTGATCCCCATGTTCTCCCCACTTTTTCCGCTTCTACTCCTACTGCTTTCCTTCCTTAGTCTTCTTTGGTATCAAAAGACCGATAATGATATTTTTAAAGCTCTTGCCGTTAGTAGTTTGATTTTTGCAATTATTTGGGGCTTAATTCTCGTTCATTGGTCAATTCACCTGCTGGGACTGCTGTTATTGTTAAAATTCAGATCCCCCGCTTTCAGTTTGGTGCGCGTGCCTAGATGGTGATGGTTTGACCCTAATCTTCCAACTGTCCGGTAGGCACTTCGATCGCTTGTACATCGATCGTACCGGGAGGGGTGAGAGTAATAAACTTACCCCCTGCCACTTTTAACGGTTCACCACAGTTAGGACATTGACATTCCGTGCGATTAAAACCCGTAAATTCGTAGCTGCAGACGGGACAGCTATCTTCAACTAAATTGCGTCGTAACCACCAGCGAAAAATACCCCAAGCAATCACAGGGGAAATTATTAGGAATGCCACGAGAATTAAAAAACCATTGACTAACCAACCCAGTCCGATCGAGCCTAACAACAATCCGACTAAAATCAAAGATAAGAAACAACCCAAACCAGAATCATTGACAGAATAGCTGCGGAAAAAGTTGTTATTCACGGCTCAACCCTCGATTCATCAAAGCTGCAATTATCTTTAACCTAACACATTCCCAACACATTAAGTAGCTGGTTATAATTAAATTAAAAATGGATTTTAGGTTCGATCCCCCCTGCCCCCCTTGATAAGGGGGGTGCCGATAGGCGGGGGGATCTGATAATTTTTAACGCCTACCTACTTACCACGGTTAAATCTTCTTTTTGACTCACTGGTTCCTCACCCTATTCTGCCTTGGCTTTAGTTTTGAGCGAGATTATCCAGATTGACATCCTCACCAAATCTGCTGACGAGTGGGTCGTCTGCTCGCTTCAACTTGTTATAATAGTCAGTCCCTATCCACCATATCCCTAAAAACCATGAGCGATCCTCGTCTATCTCTAGTGGCCGCTGCCCGAAGATTTTATCAACTGGGTTGGATGCTCGGCACAGCGGGTAATTTATCCGCTAAAGTTGATGATCATAGTTTTTGGATTACTGCCAGTGGCAAAAGTAAAGGTAAACTAACAGAACAGGATTTTGTGCGGGTGGATCTGACCGGGAAAGTCAGGGAATTAGCTCATCCGGATAATCGTCCTTCGGCAGAAACTAGCATTCATCAGGTGATTTATTGTCTCTTTCCCCAAGCACAAGCTTGTTATCATGTTCACTCGGTAGAAGCGAATTTAGTTTCCCGTTTTGCTCGTGAGGATAAGTTATCGTTACCTCCCTTAGAAATGTTGAAAGGTTTAGGTATTTGGGTAGAAAATCCTCGAGTATTTATGCCAGTTTTTACCAACTATCTCGATGTGCCGAAAATTGCCGCAGAAATAGAGAGTAGATTCTCAACTTTCCCCCCGGAAATTCCCGCTTTACTGATTTCTTACCATGGCGTGACGGTGTGGGGTGAGTCTCTAGAAACTACCGAGAATTATTTAGAGATAGTTGAGTATATTTTTCGTTATCTAGTGGCAGCCTATCAGGTAAAACCTTGGTAAACCTTAATTTAGACAAGGTAATAAAAGAAAGACTGCCGACATTTACCAAGGCGCCACCCAGATTCGAACTGGGGGTAAAGGTTTTGCAGACCTCTGCCTTACCACTTGGCGATGGCGCCGATCGAGCAGTACTTATCCTAGCATAACAGTTGGCAGTTTGCCAAGAGTGGAACCTAAGAGTTGAGCGATCGATCTATAATTTATGCAGCAGTTCTCTAATATGGTGGGGGATTTCAGGCTTAAAAAAGCGATTATGATGAGAAATAAAAGATATTTACTAAATTTTATCGGTTTATTGGCTTTATCCTTGCCAGTACAGGCTAATAATGCCGTTTACCTTAGCCAAAGTTCTAATACTGCCACGACTTTCGACAGTTATCGTCAAGAATGTTTACAAAGAGCGCGCGCGGAGGGATTAGCTGCTGATGTGGCCAAAGACCTATGCGACTGCACGATTAAAAAATTCCAAGCTCGTTACAATCTACAGCAATTCCGCACCCTCGTGCAGAAGTCGAAAACTGATAAAGCTGCCGCTAGGACTTTAGCGAGTGTGGGAGAAGCTTGTTTTGATGAGATTTTCTATGAATAGCAGGGATAGGGTTTTTTTAGCTAAGTAGGTAGGCGTTAAAAATTATCAGATCCCCCCGCCTATCGGCACCCCCCTTATCAAGGGGGGCAGGGGGGATCGAACCTAAAATCCATTTCTAATTTAATTATGACCAGCTACTTAT
>NZ_JADEXI010000149.1:0-8956 GCF_015207185.1 Microcystis sp. LEGE 08355
AGCCGCTCTCTGCACTTCTTCTTGGGTGCTTGGCCGGTAATCGGTATCTGGTTTACGGCAATGGGTGTTAGCACCATGGCGTTCAACCTCAATGGTTTTAACTTCAACCAGTCGATTCTCGATTCTCAAGGTCGTGTAATCGGTACTTGGGCCGATGTGTTAAACCGCGCTGGTATCGGTATGGAAGTAATGCACGAGCGCAATGCTCACAACTTCCCCTTAGACTTAGCTAGTGGTGAACAGGCTCCTGTGGCTCTGACCGCTCCTGCTATCAATGGTTAATTCCTAGTCTGAATGAAAAGGCACTCCCGCGAGGGGGTGCTTTTTTGTTGTTAGAATAGAAGGTGGTTTTTTGAGGTTAAATTATGATCAGTTTAGAACAAGCTTTAAATACTGTTGAGCAACTATCTTTAGAACAACAGGAAATGTTATTAGAAATTTTACAAAATCGTTTACTTGATATTCGTCGTCAAGAAATTGCCAGAGATGCTAGGGAGTCAATTAATGCTTTTCATCAAGGAGAATTTAAACCTCAACCCCTAGAAATTATTCTGAGAGAATTGAGAGAAACTTTAGAATAGATATTATGAGAGAACTGGTTTTAACGCCTAAATTTAAGCGGACTTTCCGTAAGTTTGTTCTCAGAAATCCTCAACGACAGAAAGCGATTGAGAAGACATTGGCACAAATGAGGGAAGATATTTATTTTTTGAGCTTGGGAACTCATTCATTAAGAGGGGAATTATCGGGACTTAAAGCTTGTTCTTGTGGTTATGATTGTCGGATTATTTTTTCTATAAAAATTGAGCCAGACACCCAGGAGGAAGTTATCATTTTACTCGACATCGGTACTCATGATGAAGTGTATTGATAAAATAGGAAAAACCAAACATCGATCCCGCTGGTTCCCGCGTCGCAATACGCGGATATTTATAATAAGATAAATTTTTTCTAGTAATTAGAATTTCTTGTAGGATAAAATTTAAAGACAATTTTTTTTGACTTTTATCAAGTTATGAATAGGACAATAGCCAATTGTATCAGCTTAGGGATCGGATTGGGTGCGATCGGGGTAACTTTCCCCGCACAAGCCGCCTCTTTTCAGGGGTTAGGGGACTTACCGGGGGGTAGTTTCCAGAGCGAGGCAAGGGGAGTATCAGCAGATGGGTCTGTTGTTGTTGGTTTCGGCATTGGTGCTAATGGAATTGAGGCATTCCGTTGGACACAAGCAACGGGAATGGTAGGACTAGGGGATTTACCTGGGGGTATTTTCCAGAGCGAGGCAAGGGGAGTATCAGCAGATGGGTCTGTTATTGTTGGTTACAGCATTAGCGCTAATGGTAGTGAGGCATTCCGTTGGACACAAGCAACGGGAATGGTAGGACTAGGGAATTTACCTGGGGGTATTTTCCAGAGCGAGGCAAGGGGAGTATCAGCAGATGGGTCTGTTGTTGTTGGTATCGGCAACAGTGCTAGTGGTGGGGAGGCATTCCGTTGGACACAACAGACGGGAATGGTAGGACTAGGGGACTTATCTGGGGGTAGTTTCAATAGTGGTGCTTGGGGAGTATCAGCAGATGGGTCTGTTATTGTTGGTTACAGCAATAGCGCTAATAGCGCTAACAGCAATGGCGCTAATGGCAGTGAGGCATTCCGTTGGACACAAACAACGGGGATGCTCGGACTGGGGGATTTACCTGGGCGTACTTTCTATAGCTTTGCTTCTGGAGTATCAGCAGATGGGTCTGTTGTTGTTGGTGAGGTCGATAGTGCTAGTGGTGTGGAGGCATTCCGTTGGACACAAACAACGGGGATGGTCGGACTAGGGGATTTACCTGGGGGTGGTTTCTTTAGCCGTGCTGATGGAGTATCAGCCGATGGGTCTGTTGTGGTTGGTTTCAGCGAGAGTGCTAGTGGTGGGGAGGCATTTATCTGGAATGGTACCCAAGGGATGCGGAGCTTAAAACAGGTTTTAACCAATGATTATGGGTTAAATTTAACCGGTTGGACTTTACGGTCTGGTACCGCAATTTCTGCGGATGGGTTAACGGTTGTGGGTTATGGGACTAACCCTAATGGTAATACTGAAGCTTGGCTCGCTCGTTTAGATGGACAAACCGATCCCCCGAATCCATCTGTACCAGAGCCTAGTTCTATATTAGGGTTAGGGCTGTTTTCTTTGGTGGGTTTTTTGAGGAAAAAACGGTCATAACCTGACTTCATTATCGTCTTCATCGCCGCTCCCCCCGTGGACATCGGCGAGCCGGTAGCCGGTTCCCTACTCTACGGCAACAATATCATCTCCGGTGCGATCGTTCCCTCTCGCCATCGGTTCGCACTTCTACCCGATACGCGAAGCCGCATCGATCGACGAGTGGCTCTATAGGGAAGTCATGCACGAGCGCGACGCTCACAACTTCCCCCTCGACCTCGCGAGTGGTGAAACCGCTCCCGTGGCTCTTGTCGCTCCCTCGATCGACGGTTAATTCTTGATTACCTACAAAAAGGCATCCTCGAAAGGGGGTGCTTTTTTGTAGGCTTGTTATCTCTGTTCCGTCGGAGTGAAGTTGGTTACGGTTAGAATCACAATCTAAAACGCTCATCTGGAAAGGGTTTTATGAGAATTGAGCGTTACCGTGACCCGATCGAGGGAAATTGTCCGTAACTCAATCCGAAATCCTTATCCAGAAAGGGAATCGAATATTCCCCGCATAAACTGATTTCTCTCGATTCCTTGCTATTTTCGGTTCTTCGGTTTGTGTTATGCAATGGACGGGGGTTATAAGGGATGGAACCCTTATATAGAAAGACATTGCTTCGATTTTTGTCAATTGTTTTTGCTCTAGAGCGAACTAATCAATTAAATCTCTTGCCAGATAAGGATTTAGTCGATTTATGCCCCCCTATCGAACCATAACAAGTAACGAAGAACCCTATTTTCTTATCTTAGCCCCCTATCTCTTGAAATTCCTACCCGGTCTTAAATTTAGAATGGCTGATTTCCGGTAAAGAATAAACCCATTTCAGCCCAATGTGTGATAATGAAAGAAGTTAGTTCGGTCTGGCATATCTTAATTCCTCATGCAATTTGAGTGGGACGAAGCGAAAAACATTGAAAACATTCGTAAACATGAGATTGATTTTGCCGATGTTCCCACGATGTTTGAGAGAGAAATGCTGATTGAGTTAGATGATCGTTTCGACTATGGCGAAGATCGCTGGTTCGGGATCGGTTTTCTCGGTTCTGGAATAGCAGTAGTCGTCTGGACGGAGCGTCGAAAAAATGTAACCCGAATCATTTCAGCACGGAGAGCCAACCGTCATGAGCAGAAACGATTTGAACAGTACCTCTCGTACTAATTGGGCGGCCTTAGAATCAAGGTCAGAAGAGAATATTGACTATTCAGATATTCCACCGCTGACAGATGAATTTTTTGAACGAGCTACTTTACGTATTCCAGCGGATCGGGCACACAACCTAGTTCAGCTTGATCCGGATGTAAATCAATGGTTTCAGGCTCAAGGAGAACAGTATAAAACTTTAATAAACAAAGTTTTACGCGAATATATAGAGAGCACCCAAACTCAGCATGAAGCATAACTTTACCATTATACCGAAACGACGAGTCTGTTAATGTTGCTTATTTCTAGCCGAGATCGGGCGATCGGAGTGGAGTTGGTTACGGTTAGAATCGCCAGCTAAAAGGCTGATCTGGAAAGGATTTTAGGAGAATTGAGCGTTGTTATACCCCGATCGAGGGAAACTGTCCGTAACTCAATCCGAAATCCTTACCCAGAAAGGGAATCGATCGCTCGATCGCTGTAAGAAATAATCGAGATGGAAGTAACGCGCTCCTCGCGACGCTCACAACTTCCCCCTCGACCTCGCGAGTGGTGAAACCGCTCCCGTGGCTCTTGGTGATCCCTCGATCGAAGGTTAATTCTTGATTACCGACAAAAAGGCATCCTCGAAAGGGGGTGCTTTTTTGTCGGTGGGCTATCCCCGTATTTCTTATACCATTTTTCTTTATTCGTGGCAGACATTCTACTCCTTTCTCCCAAAAAGGGAGAAGGGTTGGGGGTGAGGGAATTAACCATCTCTGCCATTACTTTAGAAAAATGGTATTAAAAAACGAAAAGATGGGGTTATTTACCCACCTACTCTGTTCCCCGTTCCCCGTTCCCTGTTATGATTAAAACCGACAGATTTTCATCAAGAGTTAGAGGTAAAATGATGACTTTGCAAGAAATGATCAAATCTTTTGAGAATTTATCAGAGGATGAACAGGAGTCATTGTTAGAGATTTTGTCTCAATATAGAGCTAAAGCAAGAGAAAGAGAAATTTTAGCTAATTTTAAGGAATTGAAACAGGCGATCGCTACTGGAACGGCCAGAAAGGGAACCGTAGAAGATTTGATTGCCGATTTGAATGAGGATTAACGATGGATCTAATATGGAGTGATGGGTTTAAGCGTTCGTTTAAGAAGCTAATCAAGAAAAATCCCCAGTTAAAACCTCAAATTTTCGATGTACTTAGAAAACTGGCAGAAGACCCATTTACACTGTCTTTAAAAACCCATAGGTTAAGTGGTAATTTAGAAGGGTTATGGTCTTGTACTGTGGCTTACGATTGTCGAATTATTTTTAGTTTTTCGGGACTTGGTATGGTTCGATATGGGGGCATAAATCGACTAAATCCTTATCTGGCAAGAGATTTAATTGATTAGTTCGCTCAAGATCGCAAACAATTGACAAAAATTGCGGTAATGTCTCTCTCTATAAGGGTTTCATTCCTTATAACCCCGTCCATTGCATAAGACAAACCGAAGAACCATTATTTTTAGTTTTTCGGAAGATGGAGAATATTGAGAAGTTATCATCTTGTTAATTGATATTGGTAGTCACGATCAGGTGTATAGAAAATAGGCTAGACTAGAAAGCGATCCCGCAGGTTTCGGCGTTGCGGTATTTCGAGATATCGGAGCATCAAGATAAGCTAAGACGCATTTTAACCGCTTATGGGTCAGTAGGAATGCTACGATAGCGTTGGGCGAGGATGTGAAGTCAGTCCTTGAATTGATCAGAGAAAAGGAGTTTAAAGGATGAAAATGACTTATCTGGAAGCTACTGCCAAATTTTACAGCGAAGTGGCCCAAACTCCCGAAGTGGGGCTATGTTGTGTCCAAAGCAGTCCTTTGCAACTACCGGGGTTAAAAATCCCTGCCATTATGCAGGAGATGAACTATGGTTGTGGCACGACGGTGCAGGCCAATGAATTAGGCAATTCTCCTAGGGTTTTGTATGTGGGTGTGGGTGGTGGTTTAGAAGCACTGCAATTCGCCTATTTTTCCCGTCGTCCGGGGGGAGTTATTGCGGTAGATCCAGTGCCAGAAATGCGTTGGGCAGCCCAAAGAAATCTCAGCGAAGCGCTGCTGGAAAATCCCTGGTTTAGTCTCGATTTTGTGGAAATTAGAGATGGTTCCGCCTTTGAATTGCCGGTGGAGGATGCCTCCGTCGATGTAGTGGCGCAGAATTGTCTTTTTAATATCTTTAAACCAGCCGACTTACAGTTAGCTTTACGGGAAGCTTTTCGCGTCTTAAAACCGGGAGGACGTTTACTGATGAGTGATCCGATCGCCACTCGTCCAATCCCCGAACATTTGCAAGAAGATCAGCGTTTACGCGCTATGTGTCTATCGGGGGCCTTGACCTACGATGATTATATTCAACAGTTGATCGCTGCTGGTTTTGGTCAGGTAGAAATTCGAGCCCGTCGTCCCTATCGTTTACTGGACTGTCAGAGTTATAATTTAGCCGATCCGCTCCTATTAGAAAGTTTGGATTCCGTTGCTTTTAAACTAGCTATTCCCGAAGATGGGGCCTGTATTTTTACGGGCAAAACTGCTATTTATACTGGTACGGAGGCAATTTTTGATGATGGTGCAGGGCATATTTTAGCCAAAGGATTGCCGGTGGCCGTCTGTGATAAAACTGCGATCAACTTAGCTCGTTTCTCTCCCCAAGATATCCTCATCACCGAGTCCACTTGGCACTATAATGGGGGCGGTTGCTGTTAAAAAAGCAGCGTCGAGACAAGTTCGATCCCTCAGTTATCAGTTATCAGTTATCAGTTATCAGTTATCAGTTATCAGTTATCAGTTATCAGTTATCAGTTATCAGTTATCAGTTATCAGTTATCAGTTATCAGTTATTGGTCACTGTTTACTGTTTACTAATTACTGTTTACCGTTTACTGTTCAATGTTTACCGTTCACTGTTTACTGTTTACTGATTACTGTTTACTCTCCCATGACTCCTTTTGTTGAGAAACTAAAAACTCCTTTAACTAAGCAAAAAATCTCGGTTCTGCAAATTAATTTGGGGAAAAGATGTAACCTTGCTTGTAGCCATTGTCATGTGGAAGCTAGTCCAGGTCGTTCCGAAGAAATGACTCCAGAAGTGTGCGAACAAATTATCGAACTGATCGCAAGATTTCCCCAAATTAAAACCGTCGATCTGACCGGCGGCGCCCCGGAAATGCTCTACGGTTTTAAGCCGATTGTGGAAATCTCTAGAAAAGCTGGGAAACAGGTAATTGTGCGCTCGAATTTAACTATTTATTTCGAGAAAGGATTTACTGATATTCCTGAATATTGCGCTGGCCATCAACTGCGGGTGGTGGCTTCTTTACCCTGTTATCTTGCCGATAATGTGGATAAAATGCGCGGTCTGGGAGTCTATGATCGCTCGATCGCCGCTTTACAATGGTTAAACCGTCTCGGCTACGCTCAAGAGCCGAATTTGATTGTGGATTTAGTCTATAATCCCCAGATTCCTAAGTCAGATAATTTTTCTCTCACACCAGATCAGGTATCCCTGACACGGGATTACAAAAAGTTCTTGCAAGAACATTTTAATATTTCTTTTAACAATCTATTTACTATCACTAACCTACCCGTCGGAAGGACGCGCTTCCATCTGGAACACCGGCAACTCTATCAACCCTATCTTCAATTCCTCGAAGACCATTTTAATGGCGATACTGTCGAGCATTTGATGTGTCGTAATCAGCTTTCGATCGATTATTTGGGTAATATCTATGACTGCGATTTTAATCAGATGGAGGATCTGGCTGCTTGCACCAGTCAAGGCCAAAAATTAACCCTGCCGGATTTATTACAAGCGGGTACTTTAGAGCTAATTGCAGAGGTACAAACCGCTTCCTATTGCTACGGTTGCACTGCCGGCAGCGGTTCCAGTTGTGGGGGAGCTTTGATTTCAAGCTGAACAAGTGTACTGGATTGACAGCGCATCTCGGAAATTTTAGTACAAATGCTCGGACTAGCTCTCCCTGCTACCAACTCCGGTGCTGTCTTAACGAGTAATCTTAGATAGTTAAAAGTTTAACCGATGATTAAGGACCGGAAAAAACTGCCGATTCGATATCTTGGCGACTAAGGGAGTATTTAAAAGCGCGATTGATATCACTGCCGTCATTGGCTGCTCGAAAGTAACGAACGGTGATTTCTTCGATTTCGAGGCAGATTTCCGCTTTCCATGTCGGTTTTTCCACAGTCCAACAGTGGACATTCTCGGTATTTTTCCGACAACCTAACTTAACTAGCCATGCTTCGATCGCCGGTAAGGGATGATTATAGAGGGGAGTATCGGCAGTGGGAATCTTCATCGCATGAATCTAAATCAAAAATAATTGGGCTACAGTGACAGCATTCTCTCCTCGAAGCATAGCAATAATCACCGCCAGTAACAAGCAGCCGAGCAGGGTGAGTGCCAAGATAAACAAAGCAAAAATCTCTCCCGAAGATAGGGGGCGATCGGTAGGATCGAGATAGGCGCTACGATTAGCTATGGGTTGATCGCCATCCGGGATAGTTTGGATGACATTCCAGCGCGAGTAACCTATCTGTAAATCATACAGGGAACGGCGATCGGGATTACTCAGGGTGGCATAAGCTTCGTTAAGACGCTGGAATTTAACCGTTGCCACTTCGGGGCTGAGTTCGGTAGTATCGGGGTGGTATCGTTTACTGAGTTCCCGATAAGCGCGTCGCACTTCGATCACCGAGGCACTCGGATGTAGTCCTAGAATGGCATAATAGGTATTGGCAAAGCGCGAGTTAGCGGCAATGACTCGCGGAGTAGTTTGGGAATTATCGCGCTCGAAGGTCACAAGATTTTTTACCGAAAAATTGGGTTTAAAGCCTCGCCCTTTTAGGGCGACTTGATCTGATGTATGATATTAAGAATAGCGGGCCGGGTAAGCAACCGCTTAAAAAACCCAGTCATCGCAGGATGAACGCACCTTGAAAACTAGAGTTATGGGGTTCTATAGGGGAATGCTCCTATAGGTAAAAGCTCTAAGCGTCAAGTACCAGAGAAACCAATTATTTTAGAGGTTTTGAACTGTATCGTAGGGCATACGAAAACAGGCTTCTGTAAGGGAGCGAAAGTCTGAGGAGAGAACCACCTCTGGGTGGGATTTCGCCAGGAATCTAATTCAAGTGGACTCGTTGAGCCAGAAATTCTCAGCAGTGATGCTAGAAGAATCCACGTCCGTTTACGGCGTGGGGTATGTCAAACTAAAAATTGTCTTAATATTTTAACCCTGTTGATCATGAAATCTCGTTATCGGCTGCGTCTTCAGATCTTTCTTGTCTTTCTCATTGTTGCTCTGACGAGTTTCTCTCCTTGGCTAACCCCTAGCGCCTATGCGGGAATCGATGACGATCGCCTTGATGGTAATATTTTTGTGGTCTATGCGGGTAATGGTTCCCTCGTACCACCGCGTTTAAATTTAGCGGAAACTTTTCAACGGAAAATTCCGGCTATTATTGTCTATTATTTGGATGATAGTAGTGATTGTAAGCGATTTGCGGCGATTGTCTCCCGTTTTCAAGAGTTTTATGGTCGCGCCGCCAGTATTATCCCCGTAAG
>NZ_JADEXI010000150.1:0-8952 GCF_015207185.1 Microcystis sp. LEGE 08355
GTATTTGGGAATAGGGGATATGTAGGGAGCATCTCATTTATGCAAGTGAGTAATTATACTTATCCCTAAAACTGGTTTCTAGCAAGGCTTTCAAAATAGCTTGACATAAAAACCTGATTTAGGGGTTACAAAGGTGAGATGCTCCCGATATGTATTTCCTCGCTATCCCCTATTCCCACTGAAAGACTTTTTCTCGCTTTTATCTTTTAATTAAAAACGCTTCTATACCCAAGGCTTTTGCCCCTTGATAGTCCTCTTTTTTACTATCGCCAATATGCCAAGCTTGTGCGGGGGGACAATCATGTTTTTGTAGGGCGATTTGAAAAATTTCCGGATCTGGTTTAGCTGCTCCTACCTGAGAAGAAATCGTGATCGATCGAAAAAAATATTCTAAGCCTAATTCTGCCAAAACTTGGTAGATACGACTATCAAAATTAGAAATAATGCCCAACTCGATCCCCTGAATCTGCCAGAGTCTTAAAGCGGGAATGACATCCTCGTACAGCACCCAAGGCTCGGCCGTGGCAAAATGATGGTAAAGTTCGCCAAAAAAAGCCTCAAAATCGGGAAATCTTTCCAGATAACCTAAATTATTAAAAACTGCCCCAGTCAGCGATCGCCACCAGTGATACTCTAACTCGGGAATTTGTGCCGGTTCAACGTCAGGAAAAGCTAGGGGGGGAGAAGTGGGGAAAATAGCCGAGAAAGACTGTTCTAGACTCTCGGCCGCCACCTGTACCCCAAAATCCGCTGCTATTTGACTATAAATTGCTCCAACACTGCCTTTTACCCCAAAAAGAGTCCCCACAGCATCGAGAAAAATAACTTGCGGTTTCTGCATGAGAGTTTTGTTTATAACGGTCGAACTGAGGTTTTTAGGGTCAGCCCTTTAGCTGGCCTAACACACCTAACAATTGCTCATTTTAAAGGATTATGGCCGAAATTCTCGGATCACTTGCCAAACCCTTAATACCTCTGCCACTGTCCATGCTTGGGCAAAAGCTCCCCTAGGGGTAAAAGGGGCATTACCATCGAAAATTTCGCTTAAATTACCGATACAGCTATCCTGAAGATGGTCGATCATCGGTGTTAAAAAACTCTCGGCTAGGATGGGATCGCGATAGACTTTTAGATGGGCTTCGATAAATGCCCCTAATAACCATCCCCAGACTGTCCCTTGATGGTAGGCACTGTCTCTTTTTAAGCGATCGCCACTGTAAACGCCACGGTAATCGGGATGATCGGCAGCAAGCGATCGCAAACCGCGAGAAGTCAACAATTTTAAAGCACAAATATCGACAATGGCCTTTTTCTGTGGGGAATTTAATAACTCCTCCACCGACAAGGACAGGGCAAAAAGTTGATTCGGTCGTAAACTGGCATCATTACCCTTGTCCGTATCTAAAACATCGTAACAATACCCCAGAGAATCGTCCCAGAAGCGAGAAAACCCTTTTAAGGTCATTTTTCTCATTTTTTCGTAATCAGTGGCATCTATGCCCAAATAATGGGCAAATTGAACCATAATTTTTAGGGCATTGAACCAAAGAGCATTAATTTCTACGGGTTTGCCGATGCGGGGAGTAATCACCAGATCATCAACTTTGGCATCCATCCAAGTCAATTGTACTCCCGTTTCGCCGGCATAGATCAAACCATCGTCATCTAGGTGAATATTGTAGCGAGTACCGCGACGAAACCAAGCGATCACTTCCGTTAAAGCGGGATAAATAGTTTTGAGAAACTCAAAATCTTGGCTTTGGTTAAAATAGGAACGAATGGCTTCAAAATACCAAAGAATAGCATCGACAGCGTTATATTCGGGGATTTCTCCGCCATCGGGTAGCAAATTCGGCAATAAACCCCGGTCTAGATAACGGGAAAAAGTTAGTAAAATCTGACGGGCGATCGCAGGTCGGACTGTAGTTAAAGTTAATCCTCTTAGGGAGATCATCGTATCGCGACCCCAATCACCAAACCAAGGATAACCTGCGATTATCGTTTTGCCGTCCGGTTGATCCCGGAGAGGACGACTAACGATAAACTGGTCGGCAGCGAGGGTAAGTTGTTGAATCCATTGAGGCTGCTGGGGATTAATCAGACTACTCTCGTAGCGATAGCGAGACTCTAGAGAAGATTGACCGTCTAAATTCGGATCGGGACGGGTACTAGCGGCAATTGTCACCGATTCTCCCACTTTAAGAGTAGCCGAAAAACTGGCGGCATGGAGATGATTTTCCCGATCAATTAAACCACGATAACGTTCCACGGCCAAATCAAAGCGATAATACCAGATATGAGCGGGAAAAACCTCTCCTTGACTGATTAATAGATAAAAAGGTACAGCATGGTCATAGGCAATCACTCTTACTCCTTTTTCCAGAGGACTAATATCCATTTGCCAGTTAAAACCCTGGGTATTGCCGTGAAAATCACGATAATTGACAAAAGCAGTCAGATTGAGAGTTAGGGGAGAATTGCCGCGAAGGTAGGTATAGCGAGTATAGGTGGTATTTTCTCCCTGTTCCATCCAGATACGCTTTTCTAGTAAGGCATCCCCACAGATAAAAGTCCAGACGGGAATTGTCCCTTCCAGATGAAAACTTTCGATATTAATATAGCCTTGTGGTTCGAATGTACCACCTAACCAGCGATTGCTGGCCAGATGATAGAGTTTCTGGTTATATTGTACCGATTCATCGATTTTAGTCACAAGAAGCGTTCTTTTCGTCGGTGGAGCCAAAGCAGCGATCAAGAGGCCATGATAACAGCGAGTTAGCAATCCGGCCACGGTTCCCGCAGCAAAACCACCGATACCATTAGTGACTAACCATTCCCGCTTTTCAGCGCTAGGGAGATAATTACAGATATCCCGACCGAAACGGAGCTTGACCATGAGCTTCCCAATTCCTAGTAATTTTGTTATAATAGAAAATTGTGTCTTTATATCTATAGAGTAACTCTATCTTAAGGAGGAAAATCAGCAGTGAGTAAACGTACTTTAGAAGGAACCACGCGCAAACAGAAGCGCACTTCTGGATTTAGAGCGAGAATGCGTAGCGTCAACGGACGCAAAGTAATTAAAGCTCGTCGGAAAAGAGGGCGCTATCGTTTAAGTGTTTAGGTTATTCTGGGAACCGACTAATTTTCGTGGGATTACCCCAAATTCATCGCTTAAAACATCGACAGGATTTTCAAGCTGTCTATGGAAAAGGGAGGCGTTATCACGGTTCCCACTTAACCTTAATTAGTTTAGAGGATTCTTGCCCAGATGCCCCCGGCCCCAGTCGTTTTGGTATCTCGATTAGCAAGAAAGTTAGTAAAAAAGCGGTGGTTCGTAATCGACTAAAAAGGCAAATACGAGCGGTAATTCGGCAGTTATTGCCAGAAATAGCAGCAGGATGGCGAGGGATAATCATTATCCGTCCAGGGGCGATCGAGTGCAATTATGAACATTTTTTGCGAGAATTAAAGCAGTTGTTAGTGAAGGCGAATATAATTCATGGGCATTAAAGAAGAAACTTTTTATGAAGGCGGTCCGCACATCGGCGACCTAATCATCAATATCCTGCTAGGATTTACGGTGATTTGTTTACCTTTAACCGTTGGGGCAGTGGTACGGGCAATCTGGTTAAGATATAAGATAACCGATCGGCGGATTTCGATCACCGGGGGTTGGATGGGACGCGATCGCACAGATATTATCTATTCAGAAGTGGCAAAAGTGGCAAAAATGCCGAGAGGAATTGGTCTTTGGGGGGATATTGTCGTAACTCTCAAGGATAGAAGTCGTTTAGAAATGCGCGCGATGCCGAAATTTCGGGAAATTCATGACTACATTGCCGAAAGAGTCGCCGATAAAACCGGTCGTCCCCTAGAATCGATCATCAGTCAATAAAACAAAATAATCGATCGCCGAGATTCGATAAATTAGATTTGTCAAAGTGAACCCCTATTAAACGAGAAGGCATAGATTAAACCCATGGATTTTGGAGTCGGATTTATTTCCACAAATATCATGTTGCCAATCCTAGATTTTTTCTTTCGGATTGTGCATAGTTACGGTTTCGCCATCATTGCTTTAACGCTAGTGGTGAGATTTGCCGTCTTTCCCCTCAGCGCCGGCCAGATTCGCAATATGAGAAAAATGCGAATCACTCAACCCCTAATGAAGGAAAGACAGGCAGAAATTCAACAACGCTACAAAAACGACCCCCAAAAACAACAGGAGGAAATGGGCAAATTAATGCAGGAGTTGGGCAACCCCCTAGCGGGTTGTTTACCCCTGTTATTACAAATGCCGATTCTTTTGGCTTTATTTGCGACGCTGCGGGGTTCCCCCTTCTCGGATATTAACTACACCGTCGATTTACAAGTGCTGCCAAGGGAACAAATCGCCCTCGTGCAGCGCCAACCCTATGCCACCAAACCCCAAAACGTCTATATTGACGAGTCTCTCCACTATCCCATCACCGCTTTTTTACCCCAAGGCAATAAAATCGCCCCGGGAGAACAGGTAAAAATCGACCTGCAAAACGACCAGGGCAAGTCTTTGGGCCAATTAGCCACGGAAGTACCCGAAAATAACCTAAAACCCAGCTACGAGGTGGTTAAAGGTCAAGAACTGGTGCAAGTTAATGAAGACGGTTCCATCGTCGCTTTAGCCCCCGGAGATGCCAGTATTAAAGTTATCGTGCCGGGGATTGCCGCTAATACGGGTTTTCTCTTTATTGAGGCCCTGGGAAGAATTGGGGCAACCGGTGCCAATGGTGAAATTCACTGGGATATTTTGGCGATGGTGATCGCTTTCGGCATTAGTATCTATGTTAACCAAGAGTTATCCGGCGCCGGTGCGCCTTCGGGGGGAGCAGCCCAACAACAGCAAACGGTGAATAAAATCACCCCGATAATTTTTAGTATGATGTTCCTGTTTTTCCCCTTACCGGCGGGGGTATTGATGTATATCCTAACTGCGAACATCTTCCAAACTATTCAAACGGTAATTTTGATGCGGGAACCGTTACCGGAAAACCTGCAAAAATTGGTAGCGGAACAGGAAAAAACGGAAAAATCCCGCGATGCTCTCCCATTTGAAAAACGTTCTAGCAAGAAAAAGGAAAAAACATCGTAATGAGTATATGGGAGCAAAATAGCGAGAAAGCTAAACAATGGCTGGAAAAACTGCTAAAGTTAATGGCCATGCCCACAGATGTCCAGATTGGTGTGCAGGAATTGGGAACTGGACCTTCCTCCTGTTGGTTAATTATTGATAGCAGTCAATTGAGTCCCCAACAAGTGGAACTTCTCCTCGCTAACAAGGGTGAGGGACTGGATGCGATTCAATCCCTAGCTAATACGATTCTGAATATTGGTGTCGAGGCGGCAGAACATCAATTCTATATTGTCGAAATCAACGGCTATCGTCAACAAAGACAGTCAGAACTTTTCGACTGGGTTAATCAAGCGGCGACGCAAGTGCGGCAAACAGGACAGGAAATAGAATTAAAAGCCCTATCTTCGGCGGAACGTCGCCAAATCCATGCCTTTTTTCAGGAAGAAAACGATTTAACCACAGAAAGTCGCGGCGTGGAACCCGATCGCCGGTTAGTAATTCGTTTAAAATAAAACCAAAGGGTGGGGTAAAACCTGCCCTCTTTTTTATTTTAGGCAGATATCTCCTGTCTCGGAGTTTCTTCACCTAACGGAAGATTTTTGATTGTTGCAGGAGAGTTAAGTAGGGAGGCACAATTATTTGTAGGATGGGTTAGCGGTAGCGTAAACTATGCGGGCGTTGGGTTTCATGCTTCAACCGTTCGGCAAAAGCTCACGGCCGAAGCCCAACCTACGTTCATCTTATATTTAATTCCACCCACCCACTTAATAACTTAACTTCAGAGCATTTACTGGTACATCATCCCAGGATTCTACGGTTCTTAAAACTGCTACCCACCCCGCTTGTTTTTGTTCGTCCGTAAGATTGGTTAACCAACTTTGATGACAATCTTTTGCCGCTTGTTCGTCTTGACAGGCAATACAAGCTTGTACTAAACCGCAGGGGTCAATCTGTTCATTTACCCAAATAATCATAGTTAATAGCCCTACTTAACTTCACTATTATAATCCATCGATCGCCCACAGAGAAACTTTTGATATTGATAACCTGTTACATAATTGGAGGATAACTCTGAGAGTTGACAGTCCGATAAATCTATTGAAGAATGGAAATTAATTAACCATAATTCAAAAGGGGGGGAAGATGACAGATTAAAATTTGGCTTTTGTTCTGGGTTAACTAAGAGAAACTTAGGGGTTTTATCGGGAAATCTTTGGTTAAATTCCCAAGCAATTCCCATCATTTCTCCCACCTGCACTAAACTCCTATAGCTAGTGGCAATTACTAACGGATAACGGCTATTATTTTCGATAGTAGTAACTAATTTATCTGGCCGATAATACTTACGATAGCCTAAATTACAAGTCACACTTAGGGAACTAACTAAAGCCATGATAAGGACAATAATTACTATTCTTTTCTGCTTCCTTTGCCAACAATTATCTAATAAAATTGCTAGAATTAAAATTACCGAGGGAAAGTAAACAAAACTATATCTAGCTCCCCGGGTAATATCGATCGAGAGGAGATAAGTGATGACAAAGAAAATAGCAATTGAACTGAGAAAAAATGCCGATAGAATGCCTAATTCTGGTTTATAGGAGTCTAGCCATGCTGTTTTTAATTGTGGGATAATCCAGAGAAAAAAACCGATCATTATTGCCCCAGAAATCAAGATAATTATTAAAGATTCTGATTCAACGGGGAGCAGGGAAAGCATAGTAATTAATGTTCCCAGCAATTGAAAAAAGGGGCTAATTACTGCTAAAAAACTATCATTGTCTCTCTGAATCCAACCGGTCATCTGATTGCCATAATCTTTGGGGACAAAGGTGATAAACCAAATAATAATAAAGCTCAAGTTACCTAAAAAAACTAAACTTAAACGCCACCAATTAGTTATCCAAAAGTTTTTTTGTTTGATTTGATTGGATAAAATCCATAATAAAGTTATTGCCTCTGCGAGGATAGTTAAACTAAAAAAATAGTGGACTAATAACCCTAGACAGTTGACAATTAACCAGAAAAAAACCAAAGTAGGGGATATTCTCTGACGGTGGATAATTTTGCTGCTTGCCCTCAGAAAACAGCCTAAAGATATGAGGACAAATACAACCGCTAAAGTATAATGGCGCGCTTCTTGGGAGATAAAAACTGCGTAGGGAGAAACCGCCATTAAAATCGCCGCCAGAAAAGCGATCGAGCCGGATTTAAAGACCAATTTACTGATAAAATAAATTAGAGGAATCGAAATAACTCCCCAAAATACCGCCAGCGATCGCATTCCTTCTAAAGATACATATTCTCCCCGATCAAAGAATAATTTATTCCAGAGATAGGCGAAAATAAAATATAAAGGTGGATGATTGTCCTCCTGAATAACTAATTTAATTACATCGGCAATAGTTGCCTGATGGTTGCTCTGAACAGGTGCTAATAAAGTGGTGAGGGAAATTATTTGATTTAACGGCACTATCTGGTAATTATTGCCAATACTAAAAACCATAGTGGCAAATTCATCCGTCCAGGGAGGTTTGCTCGTTAATTGTGTTAACCTAATAACCAGTCCCAAAATTATTACTAATCCTAACCAGCAAAAATCAGACCAAGATAACCGCTCCTTGCTTCTTTGTTGTAGATCAGAAATGACTGTAGATAAATTCAATTTAATTGTTATCTCCAAAAGATTCGATTATTT
Source organism: Microcystis sp. LEGE 08355 (assembly GCF_015207185.1). Taxonomy (NCBI): domain Bacteria; kingdom Bacillati; phylum Cyanobacteriota; class Cyanophyceae; order Chroococcales; family Microcystaceae; genus Microcystis; species Microcystis sp. LEGE 08355. The sequence goes on from NZ_JADEXI010000150.1 coordinate 7,812, forward strand.
TAACCGCTTCCGATGGGGAAATATCCTGACGGCAATTAGGATAATCATACTCCTCCCGGGCAATTAATGCCCCACTGAGACGATAAAAATATTCTCCCATTTTCATCCAATCGGAATACAAATCGGGTTCGGGGAATTGTTGCCTTAATTCCGAGTCTTTGGGTGTACCATAATTGAGCCAGTATCCTTCTCCAAATAGTGGGGAATTGAGCGCCAGGGTTCCCTCTAATTCTAAACCATCATCGCCCCTGGCGTTTTCGATTCCTTCCACCAAAAAACAGCTATTCTCGGCATTTTCAAAGAGGACTGCGTATCCTTTCCCCTCTTCTGCGAGGATTTTAATCTCGCTGGCCCGAAATCCGGGAGGGATATAGTTAGGTAAAATAATCTTAGCATCTAGCGATCGCAGTTGTTGCCGTTGACTGGCGCTCAAAGTTACCGTTTCTGCTCTCAAATATTGCCCATTGTCAATAATAACAATAGATAATCCTAAAACTAAAGGCCAGAAAAATTTTATGGTCATAATCGCGGGTTTTAAGGTCATATTCTGGAGAATATCTGAGTTTTTAGGTAATTTATCGATTATTTAACCAGATTGACGACGAATACTGCCCTTTTCCTGTTCCCGATTCCCTATTTACCCATTCTAATCGACAAAAAATCATAGCTTGTCTGTGGATTCCACTTTTTTCCACTTCTGTCACCCGGAATTATGGGACTGACATCACCCCAAACCCTCTCGTATTCTAAGGTTATCGACAGGAAAGAGAGGTAACAACCATGTTAGTCAGCCACCAAAATCCAACTTTTGTCCGTAACTACTTAATCGCAGTTATCTCCGTGGTGATGATGGGTGTGGGAGTTGCCGATCTCGTCAATAATCCCTCCCGAATCGCTCAACAAAACCGTCTTGATGGTTATGGTCGCTATGTTAGCGCTGGTTTGGTTAGTGGTGCGGTCAATAATATGCGTTAATTTGCCTCTGATTCTCAATCCTGTTGAAAAGGTGTGGGGGAGTGGGAGTTTTTTCAGTGGTCAGTAAACGGTGAACTGAAACTCAAATCTGATAACTGATAACTGATAACTGATAACTGATAACTGATAACTGATAACTGATAACTGATAACTGATAACTGATAAC
>NZ_JADEXI010000151.1:0-8884 GCF_015207185.1 Microcystis sp. LEGE 08355
AAGAGACAGGTGGGGTGTAGGGTGTAGGGTGTAGGGTGTAGGGTGTAGGGTGTGGGAAGTGGGAAGTGGGGGGTATTTTCAGGGAACAGTGGACAGTGAACAGTAAACAGTAATCAGTGAACTGACAACTCACATCTGATAACTGATAACTGATAACTGATAACTGATAGTGGGGGGTATTTTCAGGGAACAGTGGACAGTGAACAGTAAACAGTAATCAGTGAACTGACAACTCACATCTGATAACTGATAACTGATAACTGATAACTGAATTGTGATACAATCGCCCCAAAACGTCCCCGCGTCAGTCAACTATGTCCCCGATTACACCGTCCATCAGTGTCAATGAACCAAACCCGCAGGCTGCTATCCAGACTTTATCGGTAGTGGTTCCCATATATAACGAAGTGGACAGTATCCCCCATCTCGTGGAGAGTATCGCCACGATTTTGCGTTCTTATCAAATTAACTACGAGATTATCTGTGTTGACGACGGTTCTAAGGACGGTTCTACCGAGGTTTTAACTAATTTAGCCAAAAATCGCGATGATCTCAAGGCGGTAATATTGCGACGCAACTACGGACAAACCCCCGCCATGGCTGCCGGATTTAATTATGCCACGGGACAGGTCATCATTACCCTCGACGGCGATTTACAGAACGATCCCAATGATATACCCCTATTATTGGCCAAATTGGAGGAAGGTTATGACCTCGTGAGTGGCTGGCGCAAAAATCGCCAAGATGACAAGGTAAAACGGCTTTTACCCTCAAAAATAGCTAATTGGCTGATTGGCAAGGTAACAGGGGTCAAATTACACGACTACGGTTGTTCTTTGAAAGCCTATCGAGCCGAATTAGTCGCCGATATGAATCTTTACGGGGAATTACATCGCTTTTTACCCGCATTAGCTTTTATTGAAGGGGCAAAAATAACCGAAATTCCCGTTAATCACCACCCTAGAAGGTTCGGACAGAGTAAATATGGTTTAGGTCGCACAATTCGCGTGATTATGGACTTATTTACTGTCTTTTTTATGAAAAAGTTCCTCACCCGTCCGATGCACATTTTTGGACTCTACGGACTGTTATCGATGGTAGTGGGGATTATTCTAGGCACTTATCTGACTATTCTCAAACTCGGTTTCGGACAAGAAATCGGCGATCGACCTTTGTTAATCCTGGCCGTGTTATTCTTTTTAACTGGGGTACAATTACTCTGTTTTGGTCTTTTGGCAGAAATTTTGATGCGGACTTACCACGAATCCCAAAAACGTCCTATCTACCGCGTTCGTACTGTTGTCGGGGATAGGGGATTTTTCAGTGAGCAGTGAACAGTAAACAGTAATCAGTAATCAGTGAACAGTAAAAAGACAGTAGGAAGCTGCTATTTAATACTGCCCACTTAATACATACTGCACACTTAAATAGGGAGGCACAATTATTTGTAGAATGGGTTAGCGGTAGCGTAACATGAGCGGGTGTTGGGTTTCATGCTTCAACCCAACCTACGTTCTGATGACTGATAACTGATAACTGATAACTGAAAAAAATATGACTATTTGGGAACTTGATTTTTATTCGCGGCCGGTGGTGGATGAAAATAATAAAAAAAGATGGGAATTATTAATCTGTGAAACTCCGGCAACAATCGATCGCCCCTCCGATACAATATTTAAATATGCCAGTTATTGTCCTAATACGATGGTTAATTCCCAATGGTTAGGAGAGGCAATTACTGCAGCTATCAAGGCAGCGGGAGTAACTCCCAAAAAAATTCGTTTTTTCCGTCGTCAGATGAATAACATGATTAGCAAAGCTTGCGAGGATATCGGTGTTCCCGCTTCCCCTAGTCGTCGCACTCATGCTTTAACGAGATGGATAGAAGAAAGAATGGTTAATTTCTATCCCCAAGAAGTTGGTTATGATCAAAATTTAACTAAAACCGCTTCCGTGAATTATCCTCCTTTAAATGCTGTTCCCCTTCCCGATGCTGTCCGGGGAGATAAGGCAGATAAATGGGCTTTTGTTACGCTAGAATTGTCTTCTTTTCATGATATAGAAGATTGGGATATTAGCTTCGGAGAAAATTTGCCTATACTAGGGATGGGATTAGATGAGAATCTAAAAATCCCCGGTTTAGTTATTTTTTCCCCCCGCGCTTTACCCCTAGCTGGTTGGATGTCAGGGTTAGAAATGGCCTATTTAAAGTTAGAAACTGGTTCCCGTCCCGTGCTACGTTTAGAAACGGGTGCTAGTGATAGCTGGATTCTCGTCAACGTCACTAATACCGAGACTTTAAAGGAAGCCAAAAACTTTGAAGAAGCTAAACAAAAAGCCAATAATCTGCATTTTTTAGCCGTTCAATCTAACCCTGAATCAGAATCCTTCGCTGGTTTTTGGCTATTACAAGAAGGCTCTCAAGAGTAAAGTTTAGTAAAGGTGGGTTTTCAATCCACCCCTAGACAATTAACTTAAAAACATTGTCTGGCCCAACTACCGTGTAACCCGTAGGGAATATGATGTTTAAGATGGATAACCCCTAGGGAATTAGTGATATCTTTAGCATCTAAGATTACCATATTCGATCGATGATTGGCCGCATCGTAAGTAACTACCAATAACCAACCATCATCTTCAGCAATTCCATCGGGTTTAGGCACAAAAATTGGCTCACCTGCGAATCCCCGGGGAGCAAAAGAATGTAATTGTTTTTCTCCCGTTAATAAGTCCAGTTTTAAGATTGCTTGCAAAGGAGCATTACCGGTGGCATGATGAGTGGCAGCGATGTATAAATAACGGTAATCTCGACCAACTTTTGCAGGATTAATGCTGGGAAACTCACAACAATGCTCTAGAATACATTCTCTTGTAACGGTATTTTCTGATAAATTTAGTGTAAATCGCCACAGATGTCCGGGAGCTAAACTATCAAAATCTACCGATTGAAAATTGCTATTTGAATCCAGTTGTGGTAAGGATTGATAACAAATAGAATCGATCGAGATTTTCTCCCCTTGTTCAAAAGCATTGCTATGATGGAAGACAAAACCTGATGGAGTTTCTAAAACTTTCACTTCTCCTTTGTTAGGATCCCGGGGGATAATAATAATCTTAGTTAACTTGTCCGGTTGATTGATGAGGCATTCTCCCGCACCTTTTAACCCAAAAAGAAAAGGAAAAGGATTATAACTAACCGGGTTTTGGAAAAAGATAGCGTAGTGGGGAGTAATAACAAAATCGTGGATAAAACAAAAGCCCGGTATGCTGTGGGTATGACGACGTAATAACTTACCCGTGGGACTAATTTCGTAGAGAGTAATGGAACTCGACAAACCCGTTTTGATGGCAAAATTTACCAAACAAGGTTGATGATTATCGAAGATACAAGCGGGATCGATGCGAGGATGAGCGGCAAAAGCATCGCCTTTTTCCAAGATACCATCGAGATAGTCTAAACCAATAGTATCAAGGGTTTTAGCATCGAGGCGATGGGGTTCGGCCGCTTCCCAAAGTGCCAGTAATTTATCACCCCAGTAGATAACATTAGTATTAGCAATATTTTTCAGACGCAAATCAAAAGCATTGCCGAAAATTCCCCCCGGTTTTTTCGTGCCGAAAACACCGCGATAAAGGGGTTTTCCCGCTTCCTTTTCCTGGAGATAACCCTCAGTTTTCACAAAACGATTACGATAATGTACGCGCCCCTGATTGAAGCTAATCGCGCTGATCATACCATCCCCATCGAAGGGATGAGCGATCGCAGTGCCAGCGATATCGAGTAAACCGGGGCCGTTTTTAAAGACTGTACCCTGTAAATCGGCGGGAATTTGCCCCTCGATGTCTTCTACCTCGTAATCGTACTCGTTAGGTTGGGATTGATAGCCTTTTTGCCAATCCTGACGATTATAGGATTTTTCGCCAATTGTCGGAGTTAATACCATGGTACTTTTAAGTTTATATTTACTTTTCTTAACATAACTTAAAACTACCAGAGATAAAAAGAAGGGGGTGGCTAATCATTTATTTACCCCCTCCTTGTCGTCTTGTTATTTAACAAACAACATTTCTTGATAGGTAGGTAGAGGCCAGAAATTGTCCGCCACTTCCCCTTCCAGTGTGTCAGCATATTCGCGCACCTTATCCATCAAGGGACGGATCGTTTGAGCGGAATACTGCATATGTTCCTCGATCGAGTCAAAATCGTGTTTAGCCATGGCCGCACTCAGTTTGCTAACGCCATCCATCAGTAATTTAATTAGATTCGAGACGGTTTGGGCGCTTTCCTTATCTATCTCGATGCCGATCGCCGCCGCATTAGAGATCGCCAAAGACAATTCCGACAAGTAGCGAACGGCAGCGGGATAAATAATCGTTTTAGCCATACTTACCACCAGTTTCGCCTCCACCTCGATGGCCAGTAAATACTGTTCTGCATAGACATCGAAACGACTTTCCAGTTCAACGGGGGTAAGCACACCCATGCGGGTAAACAGTTCTTCGATATAATCGGCCCTCAGCACGGGTAAAGCATCGGCAGTGGTGCGGAGATTAGCCAAACCGCGCTCTTCTACCGCCATTTTGTGCCATTCCGGGGAATATCCGTTACCTCCGAAGATCACATTTCTGTGTTTGTCCATGATCTCCTTGAGAACACCCTGGGCAGCAGTGTTGAGGTCTTCCCCTGCTTTCATCCGGCTTTCTAAGTTATCCGCCACCCAAGTCAGGGAATCGGCTAAAATCGTGTTCATCGCCACCAGCGGACCAGAAACTGACTGATTAGAACCCACGGCGCGGAATTCAAAGCGATTGCCCGTAAAAGCAAAAGGAGAGGTACGATTGCGATCGCCAGGATCCTTGGGGAATACCGGCAGGGTATCGACACCGAGATCCATCAACCCCGGGGCATCAGAACCCTCAATTTGTCCTTGGCTAATTTGGTCAAATACCTTTTCTAACTGGCTGCCCAAATATACGGAAATAATGGCGGGAGGAGCTTCATTTGCCCCCAAACGGTGATCATTGCTGGCAGTAGCCACCACTGCGCGTAAAAGCGCCCCGTACTTGTGAACGCCACGAATAACCGCCCCACAGAATAACAAAAACTGCATATTAGCGTGGGGAGTATCGCCCGGATCTAACAGATTGCCCTGGGTGGCGTTGCCGACGGACCAGTTAACGTGTTTTCCCGAACCATTAATTCCCGCAAAGGGTTTTTCGTGCAGTAGGCAAACAAAACCGTGTTTTTTAGCCGTACTTTTCAGCAAAGTCATAATTAACTGCTGATGGTCACTGGCCACGTTAGCCGCCTCGAAAAAGGGGGCAATCTCGAACTGTCCGGGAGCGACTTCATTATGGCGGGTTTTGGCCGGAATGCCGAGGCGATACATTCTTTCCTCTACTTCCTGCATAAACACCTGAACCCGTTCGGGAATCGCGCCAAAATAATGATCGTCGAACTGTTGACCCTTAGCGGCGGGTTTACCAAATAGGGTGCGACCGGTGAGCAGTAAATCGGGGCGACTATGGGCAAAATGAGCATCGACTAGGAAATATTCCTGTTCAGCGCCGCAGCTGGAGTTAACGGGGGCGACTTCCGTATGTCCTAAGAGCTTAAGCACCCTGGTGGCGGCTTTACTCATCGATGAAATCGAACGTAAAAGCGGCGTTTTTTTGTCGAGGGCCTCTCCTGTCCAAGAGATGAAAACCGTGGGGATACAGAGGGTTACACCATTATCCGTCTCCATGACGTAGGCCGGACTGGTGACATCCCAAGCGGTGTAACCCCGCGCTTCAAAGGTGGAGCGAAGTCCGCCGTTAGGAAAGGAGGACCCATCCGGTTCTCCCTGTACTAAGACTTTGCCCGTAAATTCCGTGATCACCGAACCGTCGCTCTGCACGGAGATAAAACCATCGTGTTTTTCGGCGGTGGCGTTGGTCATCGGATAGAAGACGTGGGCATAGTACAGCGCCCCTTTGGACGTGGCCCAATCCTTCATGGCTGCCGCTACCGCACCAGCGATGGAAACGTCTAATTTTCCCCCGGTTAAAATCGTGTTTTTGACCGATTTGAATACGTCTTTGGGAAGACTAGCCTGCATTTTGCTCAGGGTAAAGACATCGGTTGCCCAGAGGGCCTCTAAACGTTGAGGAATTTTGCTCGGTAGGGGTTTACGGTCTGTTACTTGAGAGATAGCTTGAACACGCGTTCCATAACTCATAAGTATTTTTCCTATTTTGTTGTGTCGTGGATGAAGGGTTACTTTACTTAGGCGATGACAAGTTTCCTACTGATTTTGATGTTGAATTCCGGTCAGAGGCTATTCTCCGCTTAATAATTTTGATCCCACGGCACAAGCTTCTCTGCGGTTTTTATCTGCTTGCGCCGGCCTCTTTTCCGATCAATGAGCAACACCAGCCTTCATCTTAAGAACAGATGATCGAGAGATTTGTATCAAAGATTACAAATATCCCAAACCCGATCTTCCACAAGCGATCGCACTGAGAAAACGGGTTTCTTTGAGAAACCCGTTTTCTGGAGATAAAACTCTATACATCTATGCAATCGATAAAAAAGCGATATTTGACAAAATCGGGGGGGGGGAGTAAAATGCTGGTGGAATTTGCCCAAAATTGCCCATGAATTTTACAACTAACTTCAAATCTCTCTCTCTGGCTGGTGTTGTCTTCGCTGGCACAGTTAGCGCGATCGCTGGACTGACTATCCTCCCCGTCCAAGCGCTGCCGATCATCTACAATCCGACTCCAACCTTAACGCTTAATGCAGGCTCTGCTACTCCCACCGTTGGAGCCTTAGTCAACACTGCCAACGGCAATGGGTTGACTGGACCTGGAAACGCTTTGCAGCAACAGCACGTCGGAGGTAGCAATGGAGCTAATTTCTGGGGAGTACGTTTAGAAAGCGGGACGACTCCTGCTGATGTCAATCTTGATTTTGATTTTGGCAGTTCTGTGTTCTTAGATACCTTGGCTTTGTGGAATTACAACTCTTTTAATACCACAGCTACTGATCGCGGAATCAAGGATTTCACACTAATTCTCTCCAATAACTCCGACTTTAGCAGTCCAGTTTATGTATCAGGAACCCTAACACTACCTGAAGGTACGGCAACTAACATACCAGCGACAATCTTTTCCTTTCCTTTAATTCAAGCCCAATATGCTAGAATTGATGTAGCAAACAATTGGTTCGTTGGTTGGACAGCACCAGGGCCTATTGGTCTCTCTGAAGTTCGCTTTGCCCAGACTGTTCCTGTTCCCGAATCAAATTCTGTCTTAGGTTTGCTGGCCCTAGGCTTACTGGGAACAGCAGCGGCATTTAAGCACCATTGGAACTGAGAAAACGGGTTTCTTTGAGAAGAAAACGGGTTTCTTTGAGAAACCCGTTTTCTGGAATACATAAGCTGTTTAAGTATAGTGATATCGTGCTGCTAAAAACTCAATGCGGTCATCTTTGACTCGATAGACTAGACGGTGTTCTGTGGTAATTCGGCGTGACCAAGTATTAGCTTCAAGATACTTTATGGGTTCTGGTTTGCCTATTCCAGTAAAGGGATCGGCGGTGACAGATTCTACGAGATCGAGTAGGCGAAAGGCGATTTTTTTATCTGTTTTGTACCACCATCTTAAATCTTCTCGAAATTGACTGTCAAAGACAATTGCCCTACTCTTGGCGTTCAATTCCTAACTCCTGACAAAGTTCTGTAACTGTCTGTCCCGGTATTGTTTGAACGTCCCTCTCCATTGAACGTTCCAGTGCTGCCAATAACTTTCGAGCATTCGCAGGCGATCGCAAAAGATAAACGGTTTCTAATAAGCCAGTTAATTCCTCTGCGCTTAATAGTGCCATATCTTTATGACCAGGGCGAGTAATAATCGCCATACTATTCTCGCTTTCCAATCGATCCAGAAGGCTCGCTAAATTTTCTTGAGCTTGAGTGTAGGTAGTTTGGATAGAAAACATAAGGCGAGGGCAACGAGTTGATTCGATTTTAGCTTATTTCATCAACTGAGAAAACGGGTTTTTTAAAGAAACCCGTTTTCTGGAATAAGAGGCGATCGCTAGGGATTGCTAACTCGCGCTAGACTAGATTAAAATAATTAATTAACTCCCAATCATTTGTTTAATCATGAGTCAAGCTGCTGCTGCAATCAATACTAAACTAATTGATTCCCTTGCTCAAATTATCCTTTCCTTAACTGACGAAGAACAACAGCTTCTCCTACAAAAAATCCAGCATCCAGCCTTATCTGATGTCGATTTTCATCAAGGTTTTCCCTTTGATGTTCAAATTCCTAATACAGAAACGCTCGCCGCCATTGAAGAAGTAGAAAAACATCCTGAGCGTCTTAAGCGTTATAGTAGCGTCGGGCAGATGTTCGAGGATTGGAACAAGGATACAGGGGAATGTTAATCCCACAGGAAAGCACCCGCTTTCGACGCGATTTGAGGCAGATGAAAAAACGGGGTAAAGACTTGGAAAAGTTAAAAACTGTAGTGGAACTCCTGGTGCAAGAACAAATACTACCAGAGCGATACCGAGATCATAATCTCGTTGGAGATTGGTCCGGTTATCGTGAGTGCCATATCGAGCCAGATTGGTTGTTACTCTACAAGATTGAGCGAGATGAGGAAAGCTTAACACTCGTTCGGACTGGGACTCATTCGGATCTGTTTAAATAGTCTTCTTAACCATTCCCTTAGAAAACGGGTTTCTCAAAGAAACCCGTTTTCTGGGTAGTGATTCGGTAGTAGTGGTAAGCCATCTTGCTTATCTGGACTGAGTCGTGTAGAATATTTACTAATAAAAATAATTGCTTGATAAATGTTGGGGATTTGCTTTTTATGATTGCTATTTTTATC
>NZ_JADEXI010000152.1:0-8871 GCF_015207185.1 Microcystis sp. LEGE 08355
CCCCTTATCAAAGGGGGGCAGGGGGGATCGAACCCAAAATCTATCTTCAATTTAATTATAACCAGCTACTTACAAGATTGATAAAACTACAGAATTAATTAAGGTAAAAAGTATCTTTTTTAGCCGATTAACAGGCAAATTAAGCATTAACATATACTTGAAAATTTTTATTAAAACTCAAAAATTATGACGGAAAATATCCCCACCATTGTGGTCATGCACGGCGACCAAACTGGAGAAGAACTATTACTAGAAGCCCTGAGAGTGTTGCAACCCTCGATAATTCGTCAACCGCTTAACTTTGCCGATTTTGATCTTAGTTTAGCCCAGCGTCGCCAGAGTAACAATCAAGTGGTTCATGAGGCCGCCGAAGCGACTCTCAAAACCGGATTAGCCCTGAAAGCTGCCACTATCACCCCAGAAATTAAAGGAGATGTGGGCAGTCCCAACGCTATTTTAAGAGAAGCAATGAATTCTCAGGTAATCCTCCGCATCGGTCGCCGTATCCCCGGTATTCGTCCGATTGGGGGCGTTTATTCTCCCATTGCCATTGTCCGCATGGCCGTTGACGATGCCTACGGGGCCAAAGAATGGCGAGAAACCACGGCCACCGGCGATGAAATTGCCTATCGCACCTCCCGCATTTCTAGGGCTACCAGTCGCGCCGTGGCCGAGTTTACCTTTCAACAGGCCAAAAAAACCGGGGCGCGGGTATTTGGCGGCCCAAAATTCACCGTTAGTGCCACCTACGAAGGGATGTTTAAAGAGGAATTAGACGCGGCGGCCCAAAGACATCCGGAAGTGCGTTATCAACCCCTGTTAATTGATGCAACTTTTGCCCTACTTTTACAAACCGACGGCGAAGCTTTGGTGATTCCGGCACTTAATCGCGATGGCGATTTATTATCCGATTTTGTCTTGCAACTCTATGGCAGTATTGCCGGGGCCGAAAGTTTAGTTTTAGGATTTGATGAGGAGACCTTAGCAGTTAAAACTATTATGGCAGAAGCTCCCCACGGCACGGCCCCGGCTTTAGAGGGCAAAAATATCGCTAATCCCATGGCGATGATTTTAGCCTCGGCAGCTTTGTTAGGTTATATCGAAACTAACGAGGCGCGTAAAGCTTCTCGGGCAATTTATGAAAGTGTCTTTGAAACTATTCACGAGGGCAAAAAAACCCCCGATTTAGGGGGCCAAATGACCATGAGTGAGTTTACCGATGAGGTGATTCGTCGTGTGGTCAGTAAGTTAGAAGTTTGGTCCGCTTTGGGGTAAACCAACTCATCTGATTGCTCTCTTAAAGGAGTTTGAAGAAAAGCTAATCCAAAAAAATAAGAATTGTTGCAAAGGCCTTGCTTTTGTTGGTTTTGCGGAGAGATAATAGCTACCTTTGAAGTGTATAGTAGAGTCCCTTTGCAGGATTAGAATAAGGACAATGACATTACAAACTTTGACAAAAACTCTGACTATTGCTCTGATTGGTGTAGGACCTGCCTTGACCTTACAATCACCGAGCCAAGCTCAAGCCAGATTCGAGTGTCTTTTACCAGTGACAGGCCCCCATGTGGGAGTTCCCACAACCTATGTCAAAGTCCGCCCTAATGAACGCAAACCTGTGATTCGTTGGGTTTCTGGTTATTCTAGCGGTTCCGGTTACACTCCCCGGCAACGGTGTCTAGAAGTAACTAAACGATTCAATACCCTTGACGCTCGACCTAGAGGAATTGATATTATTACCACTGGCTATCTCAATGGTCTGCCGGTCATCTATTCCCCTAGTCATGGACGAGAACGAGCAAATAGCAGTAACCTATTATTTACCCTCAAGAAAGGGGAAGACGCAACCGAGAAAATCCAACAGCTATTCGACCTCCGGGAGACAGGCTACACCCAGCCTTTGTTTGAAAGCTCATCGGATTCTGTCATTGTCTATTTCAACAAATTCCTAGAAAATGCTCCCGTGGAAACAAATCTGGCTACCGGTTCGTCCCCCTCTCCACTGCCGGAGACTTCTCCCGAACAGTCGCCCCAAAAACCATCGGGCGGTTCTGTTTGGTAAACTTTTCTAGTTCTATAGATAAGGTAGGTTGGGTTGACGCAAGGAAACCCAACGCCCGCTGTTTGGTAAACTTTTCTAGTTCTATAGATAGGAGCATAGTAATCAAGTGAGTCGGGCGATAAAAAGAATTTTGGCTGGTGTGGGCGGTTTATTATTGGGACTGTCCACACCTTTGCTTGCTGTCCAAAGCTATGCTCCCGCTCTGGAACCTAACCAGGCCAATGCCTATAGCTCTCAGCAACTTTCAGAACAACAGCTGCGTCAGTTAGCCAGAGCAATTACCGTTAAGGTGTTATCAGGGCAAGGCTGGGGTTCGGGCATTTTAGTTGAAAAGCAGGGTTCTTCCTACAAGGTCCTCACGAATGACCATGTTTTAGGGCGGTATCGCTATCGGGGTTGGCAAATACAAACCCCTGACGGCAAGATACATCGGGGTGAGTTGGTCAGAACAGTTCGCTTGAATAATTATGATTTAGGCTTAGTTTCTTTTCGCAGTAGCCAAGTTTATTCTATTGCTGATTTGGCTAATGTCGATGATCTCGCTATCGGAGATGAAGTTTTCGCCGCTGGCTTTCCCTACGATGGCGATCGCCCGACAGAACAAGGATTTACCTTCACCGTGGGTAAAGTGTCGCTTTTCAGTGATAAATCCTTTTCGGGAGGCTACCAAATCGGCTACACCAATAAGATTAAAAATGGTATGAGTGGCGGACCGCTGCTGAATCGGCAAGGTAAAGTTATTGGTATTAACGGGATTCATGCTTATCCTCTCTGGGGTAAATCCTACGTTTTTGCTGATGGAACAGTGACTTCACCAGCACTGTGGGAACAAATGAGTCGATTAAGTTGGGCGATTCCTATCGGGACTTTTTTAAAATCGGGGTCATCTTCTCTATCTGCTTCCAGTCGGCAACGGCCCGCAGTGTCACCCCCATCGGTTCCCACCCATAGAGAACCCACTTTCTCGGAAGATTTTCCTTCTCCACCCTCGTCAACCCCAAGAGAAAAGAATCCCGCTCCCACACCACTCTGGTAAATTCCACTCAACTGTATTTTTAAACCAGAATGAGCAACAATTTCTTGAAAATTTCCGCCGCCCTAGTTGGTCTAGCGGTGTTTGTGGTTTCTCCTCAGATTGCTAAGGCATCAACAACTGAGCAGATAGAAAAAATTGCTGAAAAGATTACCGTTTTAATCCCCTCAGAAGAAGAGGGGGCGAATGGGAAAATTACTGCTAATGGCTCTGGATCGATTATTGCCAAAGAAGGAAAAGTTTATACTGTTCTTACTGCTAGTCATGTAATCTGTAAAGATGCTAGAGATGCCTGCAAGTTCTATTACGATCAACTAAAAATTATTACCTGGGATGGCAAGCAATATCCGCTCGATTACAATAGCATCAAAAAATTACCCGGAGTAGATCTAGCTCTCGTGCAGTTTCAGAGCGACCAAAATTATCAATTAGCGACCTTGGCTAACTATCAAGTAGCTGACGAACAATTTATTTTTGCTTCTGGATGGCCGGACCCGAAATTTATCGGCCAGCGGAAACGATTGTTCAATGTGGGGAAAGTGCTACCCAAGGCCATTACACCCTTGCTGAAAATATTTCCCCCAGAGTTGGGGTATGAGATAGTTTATACCAGTGTCACCTATGGGGGCATGAGTGGCGGTCCAGTGTTGGATCTCAATGGACGAGTCATCGCGGTTCACGGACAAAATGAAGCCGAAAAAATCGCAAAGGTTCCTGTGCCAATTGGCTTTAGTCTCGCTATTCCCATCACTACTTTTTTGAAATTAGCACCCCAGTCTGGCATTCAAGGGCAGATAAATGTCGAAAATTCGCCCCCCAATGCCTTATCTTTGCAAGAAATTGGGGATGAATTATACAAGGCTTTTGAAGTTCCCAATAATAACGATACTAATCCCCTAAACTGGCTTAATCAAGGCAATAAAATGTGGCGGTTAGGACAATTAGCCCTCGCCTATGCCGCCTATGAAAAAGCCTTGCAACTCGATTCTCAACTCTATCAAGCTTGGTATGGGAAAGGTCTGGTCTTGACCTACTGGAAACGCCCCCAAGAGGCGCTGGCCGCCTACGAACAAGCTCTCAAAATTAATCCTAACTCCGATACCGCCAAAAAACTGCGCGACAAGCTCCAAGAATCTTTAGGGGGAAGAAATACCCCTCCTCTAACTCCCTCACAGCCAACCACCGCGCCCACCGTGGAGCCTTCACCACAGCCCTCTAATCCAAGGAGACTATGGTGAAGTGAGCCGGGAAAATGCGGGTTAGCTAATAGTGGGTTGCACCAATTTAGCTAAGAATGCTTGAATTGCTCGCAGTTCTGCGGGAGGATTGCGGAGAAACTCTTCGTTACTGGCTAAAATCATCGCATTATAGGCCTGCACCGCCGCCAGCAATTTAGCTGGAACTACCTTCTCATCCCTGGTCAGTCCCTCTAAGCTGTCCAATAAGTCTTGAATGACATTTAAAGGCGGTGCGCCGGGGGCTGAGTAAAGACCGGCAATGACAGCATTGATATTATTACCCGCCTGTGCATCCCCGGTTAAGATGCTCAGGAGCAATTCCTGAATGGCTGCGGGAATCGGGGTACCCGTGGGGGAGGTTAAATTATTATCAGCTAACTGAGTATTCACAGAAGCAGCCGCCTGATTAACAGAGATTTGAGCAGGTTCTCCCCCCTGAAATCCCAATCCCGTCACCGTGGTGGTGATGGGGATAGTTTGACCGGCAAAATCACCGGTGGAAAGAATTGGCCCGGTGATATCGGATTGGTTGCCGGTTTGCGCCATAACGGGAGAGACTAGGGCATTGGTCAGCAAAACCGCCGCCACTAGGGAAACTTGCCAATTAGTCAACCATTTCATCAACATGGTCTTTATCCTCATTCAAAAAAACTAAATTAGACAATGTAAAAAACGACTAACGGGGGAAAAAGTAATTGTAGCCGATACTCATGACGAAGCGAGCGCCGTCCCCGGCATTCCCCGTTAAATCAGCACCCGCAAGGTTAATCGTCAAGGGGATTTTCGGGAAAGGAATCAGGGAAATACCTGCGTTTAAGTCTTGACCCGACCATTCGACAATGGCCGAGACCGGTTCAACAATTCGTAAACCCGCACTAGCAAAGACACCCAGGGAATTTACCCCATCTTCGATGGCTCCTTCCGAGCGAAAACGACCACCACCAACACCCAAAGAGAGCGTCAATTGACTAAAGGGTTCTTTCGTTGTTTCTGTTAACTGAAAAAATTTGCTCACCACCCCGTAGATACTGCTACTGCCATCTGTCCCACCCCAGTTAATAGCGTTTTCAAATCCTAGGGCCACAGCAAAACCTTCTGGCAGAGAACGGTGAATTTTAAAGCTAAAACTGCCCCGTCCGGCATTATCACCAAAAAGGCTCAAAATCGCCAGAGTTACATCTAAACCGACAATTTTCTGGGGGTCTCCCAAACCGCCCCCTAGGGCTAACCCACCATCTGCTTGATTGGTAAAACGGGTTCTCGACTGGAAACCGAAACCACCGAAAATCTGCCCAAAATTCGCTCCAAAACCGATGGGAGTAGAAATACTGGCACTAGGGGCAACCACAAATTCCGCCAGTTTCGCAGAAAGGGTTTGTAGCGTTAATTGCGGTTTCTCAATCAGAAACTCTTGACGTAAACGCTGCAATTCGGGGGAAACATTGGTATCAACGGGGGTGGATGCTTGTGCCTGCCATTTTCCGACTTCTGGAGAGTTATTATCCCCTGCTGGTAAAAGCTGACTCGCTTGCGTTGTCCCTAGATTCGCCTTCCATTCTTCTAGGGTTGAAATTGTCCTGGTCTTTTCTGTTGCTAAAGTATCGAGGGAAGATTTCCCTAGTTTATTTTCTAAGGATGAGGGCAGATTACTATCGGCTAATCCCTCTGTTGTCGAGAAGGAATTGGTTGTCAGAACTCTTTCTGTCCTCTCTAATTCCACGGGGGAATTAATGGTAATTTTTTCCTGGGATACCCGAATAGAAGCAGCGTCAATGTCTAAGGGGGAAGGAAGGGCCTTCACCCCATCGCCAAGTATGGCTGTACCCACACAGGAGGCAATGAAAATTCCTCCGGAAAATATGTGTCTCATCTGGCTGTTTCTTTTGGCTTTTTTTAACAACACTTCCAGCTTTCCTCACAGACGAAGTTAATTTGTAAAGATTGTAACTGATTTATTTTTAGATAGCAAGTTATTAAAGTTGTCCGTTATCAATCATGGAATCCCCTAGATTTATTCTTAGATAAGTAGGGAGGCACAATTATTTGTAGGATGGGTTAGCATAGCGTAACCCATGCGGGCGTTGGGTTTCATGCTTCAATCCAACCTACGTTCTGATTTATTCTTAGATAGCAAGTTATTAAACTTGTCCGTTATCAATCATGGAATCCCCTAGAACGCCTAAATGAAGTGTAAAATATTTATGACTTGTATTCTTGGCTTCGATGGTTGTGCTGCGTCTCTGTTCAGGAATCAAATAGGCGGATTATATTGCTAGAACTAAAAAAAGCGGGTTGAACCCCGCTTTTAATCAACAACTAAGCTAACTTAAAGGCATCTCGCCAACACCAGCGCAACAGGGTGAAAGCTATTAAACCCTTAACCACTTCTAGACACCAGTAACCAATCTGCAAAGACATCATTTCTCCCGACATTCCCGACGCGGCAACGGGAGCCAGTAAACCCATAGCACTCAGATTGGGAGTGAGAAAATAGGTGTAAATTAGGGTGATTACTAAGAGAACACCAGCGAATAGAAGCGATCGATGTTCGGGGAGATGGATTAAGGTATGATAGCGGTGGAAGACAACAAAGCTACACAGCACAATCGCCGCACAAACTAATTCCAGATGGTTAAAAATGCCAAATAGCAAGTAACCAGCACTGGCAAAGCCATTTTGTGTCATCATGCCAGCTACGGATAAGCTGGGGAGAATGATTAAATCGATGACGAAACTGGCACTTAACCAGAAACCGAGAACAACCATCGCTAAGGTTGTCCAATTAAACCAAGACCAATAACGCTCAACAAAAGTTTTCATTAGGCTTGCTCCTCCTTGCCTTTATAATTTAATTGTAAAGAGCGTTCGCCAAAATTATGGCCAGTTTTTTGGTAATTCTTAGCAATTCTTATCAATTCTGAGGAGAGCAACCAAACAATACCGCTCTTAAGTAGGTGGGTGGAATTAAATATAAGATGAACGTAGGTTGGGTTGAAGCATGAAACCCAACGCCCCGATGGGTTACGCTACCGCTAACCCATCCTACAAATAATTGTGCCTCCCTACTTATCTCTAGATTTGGCTACCCGCTCGGGGCGGAATTGTAAAGATTTATCAACAAGTGTTTATAAAAACCTTTAAATATTGACCAAGCTAACGATTCTAGACTTACCCTAAAACAATAACTGACTATCTACGGGTTTACTGTTATGGATAAGGATTTTCGTAACTATCGCATGGTTTGCACCCTCACCTTCGGAGATATTTACGGACAAATAATCGTCTGGTTAATCGTTATTTTTCTTACTCTGGCTTCCACTCTAGCTCTTTGGAGTAGCACTAGACAAATTTTCGCCCTCGCTACCGTGGGGTTAGTCGTCGTCCTCTCTTTGCCTTTTTTACTCTTTGCTTTCGTTACTACCCTCCTCAATCATATTGAATTCGTTCCCATCGAAGCGGAAACCAATATTCGTCGTGGTCCTGCACCAGGAGTTAGCGGCAGCCGTGTACCCGCAGCCGGCTAAATCCCCAATAAATAATCTAGAGACGTTGCTGACAACGTCTCTAGCAGTTTTTGCCCTTGTTTGCGTCGGGGTTTCTCGTTCTTGATTTTTGTTAATTTTTGTAAATTTAACTTATTTTAAAACACTTTTTCTGGTAAGGATTATCCAGAGAAAAATAGATGAAGGAGAGAAATTGTCAAGAGAATAATCTTGTTTGCTGCCTGATCCCGGTCAATGATAAATTTTTAAATACCTAGTCTTTTACATTTTCCCAACTCTCGGAGTGATCCCCGATGTTAAAAAATCTCTTTGGTGGCAAAAAATCTGACTTTTACCTAGAACTAAAAGAAACCGATGGTGAAGAAAAAGCGACAGCAACCACGGCAGCAGCCGCCCCTGTTGTGGAAGCGCCCGCCGCTGCTGTGAAGTCTGCAGCCGCCCCTGTAGCCGAGAAAAAAGCCCAAAAAACTTCTATCAAGAAAGAAAAGCAAGTAAAAGAAACTCCCGCCGCTCCTGTGAGCGCACCGGCACCCATAGCCGCTACTAACGGTAAAGTAGAGCCGCAAGAAGTGGAATTTGCGACAAAATACTTGATTACTCCCACTATGTCTCGCCGTCGCCCTGGTCCAAGTTTGAATGGTTTCAAAGACATGGCACGCAAGGCGAAACTACCTGCTAACCGCGGCTAAATCCCCCGGATTGCTTTCTCAACAAAAAAAAAGGAGAGCTTTCTTTGACTCTCCTTTTTCATCAGGGTGCATCTACTAACTCAAGTGTAGCAGCGAGTTTTTTTAAGGTTGGTTATTTAGGTTACTCCCCAGAGTATTTTGGGGATAATTAGGGTCTGCTGAAAAAGTTTTTCGTGGGGACAGGGTGTGGGGTGTGGGGTGTGGGGTGTAGGTTTTTACCGATTCTCATCTGGTCAATTACCTAATTTTCAGAGAAAAAGTCCTGGAATTTTCCCCCCGATCCCTCCAATGGCTGGCACTTTTTAAGGGGAAAAAAGTCTAAAAGTCTTACCCAACAAGGTTTTTAGAT
>NZ_JADEXI010000153.1:0-8824 GCF_015207185.1 Microcystis sp. LEGE 08355
TAAAGACATCGGTGCAGTTGGGTTTCCCGCAAGCGTCGCTCATTTTTGATAGACAAAAGTTATTGCTGTCACCCCCAACACAAGTTTACTGTCCCACCCGCCAAATTTTGATAGTTTTGTCAACACTCCCACTAGCTAAATAGCGGCCATCGGGACTATATACCACTGAGAAAACTGTCTCAGGATGACCAGTAAGAGTGCGCACTTCGTTTCCCGTTGCTACCTCCCAAATTTTGATAGTTTTGTCCTGACTCCCACTAGCTAAATAGCGTCCATCGGGACTATATGCTACTGACCTAACTACCTCAGAATGACGAGTAGGGGTACGCAATTGTTTTCCCGTTGCTACCTCCCAAATTTTGATAGTTCTGTCCTTACTACCACTAGCTAAATAGCGGCCATCGGGACTATATGCTAGTGAATAAACCTGGCCAGAATGACCAGTAAGGGTTTTATCTAAGGGTGAAACCGAAGAATTAATCTGAGGAACAACCGACGGTTGTTTAGGAGGTAACTTTAATTGCCGTTCAATCTCATCCAAACGTTGTAAAATAATCCTAGTATTAGCCGGTATGTTCCTGGGTAATCTCCCCATTAACTCATCAATAAAATCCAACAATAACGGGTGAATATTTTCCGTTTCTTCTCGCCAAGGTAAAACATCATTATACGCATCATAAATTTCTAAGGGATGTTTTCCAGTTAATAAATGCACAAAAGTTCGTCCTAAAGCATGAAAATCTGATTGAATCACTGCTTGGCCATGTTGTTGTTCATTGGGGGTATATCCGGCTGAGGTAATACCTGTTACCTGTTGACCTTTTACCTTTTGATGATAGGTTTGGGTTTCTTCCCTTGCTGTGCCAAAATCAATTAACACCAACTCGCCACTATTCCGCAGCATAATATTAGGGGGTTTAATATCTCGATGCAGCCAATTCTGTTGATGAATTTTATCGAGAATTAAAGTAATTTCTCTCAGCCATTTTAAGGCTCGTTTTTGACTTAACTTATCATACTGGTTTAGCCACTGTTCTAAATCAATACCCTCCACTTTTTCCATAACTAAACAGTGTAATATTTTCCCCTCCCTCGTGGAATATTGAAAATAGGCATCTGATCGAGGAACACCTGTAACATTTTGACGACTCAACTCTAATAAAACGTCATATTCCCGTTTAAATAATTCAACTGCTTTCGGTTCATTATTCCATTTTTCTTGTAATACCTTGAGGATTTTGGCTGTAAAACCTTCAAAAGCTTCATAAACAACCCCAAAACCGGTCTTATCACTCAATAACCGACTTACTCTATATTTACCATTTAACAACAACTCAGAGCGACAACTTTGACAGTAACGAGTATTCGAGTTATTATTGCTCGGATGCTCCGGTTGAGAACAATCGGGATTGATGCAGTAACAGGGTTTCATCTCGGCTATCAGTTATTTTATCGGGTGAATAATTGCAAGTTTTCCCTTACCTGTCTTTGAAGGCATTTTATCATATATAGTAGGGTGCGCCCTTCGATAGCGTAACGCACCAAATTAAATTAATCCTAGGTGTGGTGCGTTACGACGGATTGTTAGATTCAAGTTTAAGCAAAGATTGTCGCCGTCTAACGCACCCTACATTTTACTAAACTGGGATGAGCCACTCTTGAAAAAGGGGACAATTGTTAATTATTATTAAAAGTATATTTACTAATTAACCAAAATACCAGTGAAACTAGCTCAAGCTCAGACGATATTAACAGACACTTTAACCGTATTTTGGGGAGAATGGCTAGATTTACGGGCGAGAGTCCTTCAGATCGCCGCCACAGGTTTAGTTTCTCCCCTAATCTATATTATCGGTTTCGGGTTGGGGTTGGGAAGCGCCCTCGATCGCTCGATGAAACCCTCACTCGGCGATTCTTATCTAGAATTTATTTTACCCGGAATGGTGGCCCTGTCCTCAATGGCGATCAGTTTCGGGGGAACCACCTTTTCCATCTGTGGCGATCGCTTATTTAGTAAAACCTTCGAGGAATTATTATTACTTCCCGTCCATCCCCTCTCATTATTTTTAGGCAAAGTTTTTGCGGGAATTTTGCGCGGTGTAATGACTTCTGCATCAGTGATTCTCATCGCTATCTTATTTACAGGAAAATTTGCCAGTTTTCTCAATCCCCTCTTTTTATTAATTTTAATCTTAAATTGTGCCGTCTTTGCCAGTTTAGGGGCAATTGTCGGATTGCGAGTTCAATCCCTCGAAAGTGCCAGTCTCTATAATAACTTTTTAATCGTGCCGATGTCTTTTTTAGGAGCAACTTTTTTCGATCCCAAAACCTTACCCTGGGCATTAAAAATTATTGTTTATGCCTTGCCCCTCACCTATGCTAGTCTAGGATTAAGAGCCGCAGCCTACGATATCAATCAATTTCCTTGGTTCGCTATCCCTATTTTATTAATCGTCGCTCTTCTTCTCTCGATTGTCGGTGCTTATCAATTCTCCCATCAACGGGATTAAATCAGTTATCAGTTATCAGTTATCAGTTATCAGTGGTCAGTAATCAGTTATCAGTTAAGTACCTAAGCAAAGTTAATTAAACATATCTAACTACCTCTTGCCTTTTGCCTTTTGCCTTTTGCCTATTCTAACCAAGAAATTAATTTTGCACGACTACTTATCTCCTAACTCCTTTTTCCCTTGAATAAATATATCCTTTTTTATAAACCATACGATGTATTATGTCAGTTTACTGATGAAAATGGTCGCTCGACTTTAAAAGATTATATTCCCATCCCGAATATCTATTCTGTCGGTCGTTTAGATAGGGACAGCGAGGGATTATTATTACTCACAGATAACGGTCAATTACAGCATCGTTTGGGTCATCGTCAATTTGCTCATCCGCGTACCTATTGGGTACAAGTCGAAAGAATTCCAGACCTAAACGCTTTAGAAAAATTGCGTCAAGGTCTTCCTATTCAGGATTATCGCACTCGACCAGCAATAGTTAATTTACTAGATTTTGAACCGGATTTACCCCCCAGAGAGCCACCGATTCGTTATCGAAAATCTGTCCCCACTGCTTGGTTAGAAATTACCCTAACTGAGGGAAGAAATCGTCAGGTAAGAAGGATGACGGCAGCCGTTGGTTATCCCACTTTAAGATTAATTAGAACAGCCATTACTATTGACAAAAACAATAAATTATGCTTAACAGGATTACAACCCGGTCAATGGCGAGAAGTGACTGAAAAAGAGAGAAAAGCCTTAGAAAAGTTATACTTTCTGTAAGTAACCTTGATAAGTGGGTGGGTGGAATTAAATATAAGATGAACGTAGGTTGGGTTGAAGCATGAAACCCAACGCCTGCATGGGTTACGCTACCGCTAACCCATCCTACAAATAATTCTGCCTCCCTACTTAACCAAAGTTGAATGTATAGTTTGGGACTTGATCAAATTACCCACAATTATCTATCATCGTGAATATTAAACCTAAGACAAACATGAAAGTTAAAATTAAAAATCTTGGCATTTTAAAACAAGCAGAATTCAGTCTAGGCGACCTCACAATTATCTGTGGTCGTAATAATACAGGTAAAACTTATGCTACCTACGCTTTATTCGGTTTTTTAGACACTTGGCGAAGACTATTAACTTGGCCAACATTTGGTCTCAAAGAAAAAATTAATCAACTACTTTCTGATGGTGTAATTAGTCTCGATCTACAGGAGTATGTTCAACAGTGTGAAAGTATTATTACTACAGGTTGTCAAAGATATGTTCAACAAATACCTGAAGTTTTTGCTGCCAACGAGGAGAGGTTTAAAAATGTTGATTTTCAGATAGAATTAAATTTTGACAATATTCAATTTCAAAATAAGTATGAAAGGAAAATTAGTACAGCAACATTGGAAATTATCTCGATTAGCAAACCTGAAGATGAGCCTTATTTATCCATTACATTATTAACAGAAACAGAAAAAATAAATCTGCCAGTGCATTTTCTTGAGGATATCATTTACGACAGCATCCAAGATATAATTTTCTCTCAGTTTTTTCCTAGGCCATTTATTGCCAGTGCAGAAAGAACAGGAGCGGCAATTTTTCGCAAAGAGTTAAATTTTGCTCGTAATCGTTTACTGGAAGAAATTAGTAAAAATAGCAATTTTAATCCTAGGGAACTGTTATTTAATGTTTCTCAGGATTATGCGCTACCAGTCAAAAAAAATGTAGATTTTACTAGACAAATAGAAACAATTGTCAAAAAAACTAGCTTTGTCGCCGAAAATCATCCCAGTATTTTAGAAGATTTTGCCGATATTATTGGTGGTCAATATATGATTACTAGCAATGATGAACTTTATTACATTCCTAAAGGAAAAAAACTTAGACTATCGATGGATGAAAGTTCTAGTGCTGTACGTTCTCTTTTAGACATTGGCTTTTATTTAAGACACGAAGCTCGAATCGGAGATTTGTTGATAGTAGATGAACCTGAATTAAATCTCCATCCAGAAAATCAACGCCGTATCGCTAAACTTTTCGCTCGACTGATCAACATTGGTATTAAAGTTTTTATCACTACTCACAGTGATTATATTATCAAAGAAATCAACACATTAATTATGCTTAACCATAATAAACCACACCTGAAACAAATTGCCGCAGAAGAAGGCTATAGACAAGAGGAATTATTATCGGCTAATCAAGTTAAAGTCTATATTGCTGAAGAAGATTCAAAGATGTTAAAAGGACAAAAAAGAAAAACTAAATTTCACACTTTAAACCCCGCTAAAATTGATCACGAAATGGGTATCGAAGCACGCAGTTTTGATACTACTATCGAAAATATGAATCGTATTCAAACGGCTATTATTTGGGGTGAGGAGTAATGTCTGATATTGCTATACTCAAAGAAATGATTAGCAAGTGTGCGATAGTAGAGTTGGAATATAAAAAAGAGTACAAACGAGATATTTATTTACTGAAACTGACAGAAAATCAAGATAACTATTCGTTTGTGATTAGTGGAATGCCTGAACCCGATCGAGTTATTGTGATCAAGCTAGATGAGTTTTTTGATGTCCGCAAAATTTTTACTGGTAGTAAAGGTGAGTGTAAGCGTGCAGATTTTATAATTATCGCTAATACCCCTACTGAAAAAGTTATCCTTTGTTTGGAAATGAAGAAAAGCGGAGATTCTAATCCATCGATAATTAAACAATTAAAAGGAGCCGAATGCTTTGTCTCCTATTGTCGTGAAATCGGACGCTTATTTTGGAATCAACCCGATTTTCTTCAGGACTATCAATATCGCTTTGTTAGTATTAAAAATATCAGTATTTCTAAAACAAGCATGAGCAGCCGTAAACTTTCTCAAAAAAGTGAGATTCACGATCAACCAGAAAAAATGTTAAAAATTTCTGCTAAAGCGAAGCACTTTCAAGAATTAATTTAGTCCTATAGCTTGACATTATGACTGATTTAATCTTGATCGAATAACGATCTTTTGCCGAGAGTGCCAAAAGAGCCTTATCGATGCTCATTTTTAAAAACTTCAAACACCTGCCGGCTGAAATATTTTAACTTATCAGCCACCTTAGGAGAGGGTTGATAATTGCCGACTAATTGCCAATTTTCCACCGTAGATAGTCGCCAAGCGGTTCCTTGATGGTTAAAAGCCTGCATTTCTAAGCCAATCAAACGCTGATGCTGATCCTCGCTATCGAGATGAAAACGAATTTGTACCAGAATACTGCGCCCTTGAATTCTGGGACTCCAACCGGGAAAATGGAAAGCGATATCGATCGAGTCGGGGTCCGTTAACTCCCTTGTGTGGGGATCATTGCGCCAAGGTTTCAGATCTGCCTTTGCATCGGGGAATTGTTGCTTAAACAGGTTGACGAGTGTGGCGATCTTCGCCGTTAATTCTAATCCTTTTGCCTGTTCCGACGCATTCATGCTCACCTCTGATAATTGCTTATAAAGTAACTATTTATACAGTTTAGCCCTGCTTTTTGCGACTATTGGAACAATTATAACGATATTTTCTCGATCGAGTCCAAAATGCCGCACCCGTCAATCAAGATAGCCGCTGCCAAAAAGACAAAATCAAAACTACACTAGAAAATAGGATAATCGAGAGGAACAGTATTTTCTATGAATCCCCAAGAGTCTCTATTACAATCGATCGAAAAATTAGGCTATCGGGTTACGGTGGGTGATGTGGCGGCAAAATCGGGTTTAGAGATTAACGCTGCACAACAGGGATTATTAGCTTTAGCTGCGGAAGCAGGGGGACATTTACAGGTAGCAGATACGGGGGAGATTATCTATCTTTTCCCCGAAAATTTTCGGTCGATTCTCCTGAATAAATATTGGCAATTGCAGTTAAAAGCTTTCGGGAGTAAAATCTGGCAAGTAGTTTTTTATGTTATTCGCATTTCCTTCGGCATTGTTTTAATTATTTCGATTTTAATCCTCTTGTTTGCTATTCTGGCGATCCTGATAGCCTCAATGTTCAAAGATAGTGACTCGGATAATAATTCGGGAAACAACAACATTAATATTAATTTCTTTCCCACGGACTTTTTCTGGATTTTTTATCCCGATTTTGGTAATAACTACTACGAAAGAAGAGATAGGGAAGTTAAGGCAGAAAAACCCCCTAGTAAGATGAATTTTCTCGAGGCAGTTTTTTCTTTTCTTTTTGGCGATGGCGATCCTAATTTCAATTTAGAGGAGAGACGCTGGCAAACTATCGGTAAAGTAATTCAAAATAATCGTGGCTCGATTGTCGCTCCACAAATTGCCCCCTATCTCGATAGTATTACCCCCAGTCATGAGGAGACAGAAGACTATATACTCCCAGTTTTAACCCGCTTTAATGGATTGCCGCAAGTGTCCGATCGAGGCGATATTATCTATTATTTTCCCGATCTACAGGTGACAACCAAAGAGAGAAAATTACAAGCAGTTTCGCCCTATCTAAAGGAAAAACGCTGGAAGTTTAGCGAAGCGGATAGCGGTCAAATTATCCTAGCTTTAGGTTTAGGGGCGGTTAACTTTATCCTCGCTTTAGTTTTAGGATCTTTGCTCAACAGTGATAGTGTCGATTTGAGCGGTTCTCTGGGGTCGATAGTCACAGGTATCTACGGTTTTCTCCTCAGTTATGCTGGTGCTTTTTTGGGGATTCCCCTCGGTCGTTATTTCTTTTTACAGTGGAGAAATGAGCGGGTTAATCAACGCAATCAACAGCGAGAAAAAAGAGCAGATTTATTAGCACAAAATAATCCTGAATTAGAGCAAAAACTGGCCTACTCTCGTAAATTTGCTGACCAAAAAGTGATTACAGATGCTGATATTAGTTATTCTACCGATCAAGACTATCTCGAACAAGAGATCGATCGCTCGGATAAAATCGATCGAGAATGGCAAAAACGCTTAGAATCGCCCGATTAAGTAGCTGGTTATAATTAAATTAAAAATGGATTTTGCCTTTAATCCTCCCTTGATCCCCCCTTGATAAGGTAGGGTTGATTCATGAATCAACCCTACCCTTGATAACGGGGGTGTCTGATAATTTTTAACGCCTACCTACTTAATCGCTTTTGCTGTGTGGGAGGTCATTCTGTTATTCTGACTTGAAAGTGGGAAGTGGGAAGTGGGGAGTGAGAAGAAAAAAGCTGTCTCCTGCCTCCTGAATCCTGACGACCGACTCCTAACCCCAGCAACAAACTTTTTGCCGCAAACCCTAACTTAAACGATCGAGAGTGCGATACTGAATTGCTTCGGCAACGTGGGAACTTTTCAGCATTTCACTATCTCCTAAATCGGCAATGGTGCGGGCAACTTTGAGAATGCGATCCATTGCTCGGGCCGATAAACCCAATTTTCGGATTGCCCCTTCTAAAATATGGCGACTGCTCTGATCAAGAGCGCAAAAACGCCGCAAATGCTCGGAATTCATCTCCGCATTAGAGCGAATCCCCGTATCTTGAAAGCGATCGCTGGCCTTTTGTCGGGCCCCTTCTACCCGTTGCCGCACCTGCTCAGAAGCTTCTCCTCGACTCTCTTGGGTCATTTCTTCCGGTTTCAGGCGATTTACCGTCACTTGTAGGTCAATACGGTCTAAAAGCGGCCCCGATAATTTCGCCCAATATTGTTCCCGTTGTCGCGGTGAACAGCTGCAGGGTTGAACCGAATCGCCGTAATAACCACAGGGACAGGGATTGGTACTGGCCACTAGGGTAAAACGGGCCGGAAAAGCGACAGAAAGACGAGTGCGAGAAATGCTCACATAACCATCCTCTAGGGGTTGTCGGAGATATTCCAAGACACTGCGCTTAAATTCCGTTAATTCGTCCAAAAATAAAATACCACGGTGAGAAAGGGAGATTTCTCCCGGTCGGGGATAAGTGCCACCTCCCACCAGTGCCGCTCCGGAAGCGGAGTGATGGGGACTGCGAAAAGGACGCTCGCGCACCAGGGAACCTCGATCCTTCAGTAATCCGGCGACGGAATGAATCTGGGAGACTTCTAGGGATTCGGCAAAGGTCAGCTGGGGCAGAATACCGGATAAACGTCGCGCTAACATGGTTTTACCGCTGCCCGGTGGCCCGACAAAAATTAGGTTATGACCTCCAGCTGCGGCAATTTCCAGGGCCCGCCGGCCAATGGCTTGACCTTTGACATCCTTGAGATCGGGGAGATTTACCTGCGATCGCCCGAACTCCTCGGCAGCGTTAAAAGTCATCGGTGAATGGCGATCGGGTTCATTTAAGAAATTTACCACTTCCGATAGATGACGAAACCCATACACTTGTACGC
>NZ_JADEXI010000154.1:0-8824 GCF_015207185.1 Microcystis sp. LEGE 08355
CCCTACACCCCACCCCCCGCACCCCCACTTCTCATTTCGGACTAGGAACCTCTTTGATTATCGTCTAATCTAAAAGCAGCAATCCCTAGATTCCATCCTGACTATGAAACTGCAAGAACTTTTGACAAATATCACTCCGGTTTCCCCGATTTCTTCTCCTATCGCTTTAGAAACCGAGATTACAGGAATTTCCACCAATTCCCATGCTTGTCAACCGGGAGATTTATTTATCGGTTTACCTGGCACTCGCGTCGATGGGGGCGAATTTTGGCGTTCCGCTTTGGAAACCGGGGCCCTAGCGGCGCTTATCTCCCCGGCAGCCGCAGCTAAATTTCCCCCCCCGGAGGATGCTTGCGTAATCGTTGTGGCAGATTTAGTTACTGCCGCTAGTGCGATCGCTGCCAAATTTTATCATTATCCTGCCCAAACCCTAAAATTAATCGGTGTGACGGGAACCAACGGCAAAACCACCACCACCCATTTAATTGAATATTTTCTCAGCCAAGCAGGGATTCCCACCGCGTTATTCGGGACTCTTTACACCCGTTGGCAAGGATTCCAAGAAACCGCTAATCATACCACCCCTTTCGCTAACGAGTTACAAGCCAGTTTAGCCAAAGCGGTGAGCGCCGGCAATGAAATCGCCGTCATGGAAGTTAGTTCCCATGCACTGGCCCAGGGACGGGTACAGGGTTGTACTTTTCCCGTGACGGTGTTTACCAATCTCACCCGGGACCATCTCGATTATCACCTCGATATGGAGGATTATTTCGCCGCTAAAGCTAAATTATTTAGTACCGATTATCTGCAAGGTAAGGCGATTATTAACGTTGATGATGCCTATGGTCAACGTTTAGTGGCCTCCCTGTCTCCCCAACAGGTTTTAACCTATAGTGTGTCCGATGCTCGTGCCGATTTTTATACTAAAGATTTACACTATCAACCCACGGGAGTTCAAGGGGTGATGGTGACTCCCCAAGGAGAAATAGCCTTTGCTTCTCCTCTGGTGGGTCAATATAATCTAGCTAACCTCTTAGCGGCGGTGGCGGCAGTGTTAGAATGTGGTGTAGATTTAGGGAAAGTAATCAGTCAAATTCCCCAGTTTTCAGGAGTACCAGGGCGGATGGAACGGGTTAGCATCGCTCCCGACCAAGATATCAGCGTCATTGTTGATTATGCCCATACTCCCGACAGTTTAGAGAATGTTTTAAAAGCAACACGTCCCTTTATTTCCGGTCGGATGATTTGTGTTTTTGGTTGTGGCGGCGATCGAGATCGGACAAAAAGACCGTTAATGGGGAAAATAGCGGCCGAATTAGCAGATTTAGCCATAGTTACCTCCGATAATCCTCGCACAGAGTCTCCCGAACGAATCCTTGAGGATATTATCGCTGGCATTCCCCCAGAAATTACCGTGCAGGTAATTAGCGATCGCGCTGTGGCCATTGACACCGCTATTCAAGCAGCACAACCGGGAGACGGAGTAATTATTGCGGGTAAAGGTCACGAAGATTATCAAATTTTGGGGACGGAAAAAATCCATTTCGATGACCGCGAACAGGCCCGGGCCGCTTTGATGAAAGGGAAAAAGTGATGAGGGATGATCAATTATCAAGAAAAGCTAACATTAGTTGACAATTGGCAGAAGTAGCCAATGTTAAAATATGTGATAAGCTGGAAGGGTTTAGGTGCAAATCCTAGTTAGGGAGCAACCGCTATCTTGATAAGTTGCCCCTGTCTTGACTAAGCAATGACACAAAAAAGGCGTTACAGGCGTTTTGATTGTCTGAGGCCTCTGGCTTTAGACGTTGGGAGATACCCCCTCTTGAGGAGAATCTCTTAAAGTTCATTGTTAAGGTGTGTTAGTAAAAAAGATCGGTCAATTGGTGGCTCTAGATGACCTACTGCCTTAATCCCAACTGTACTCAACCGAAAAACGCCCCGACAGCGTTAATCTGCGAGAGTTGCGGTTCAAAACTTCTTCTGCACGACCGCTATCAAACCCTACGCATTTTGGGGAAAGGTGGGTTTGGGGCAACTTTTGTTTCATCGGATCTGTCCCTACCAGATAAGCCCCTCTGTGTGGTCAAACAACTGCAACCTCCCCCTCAAGATGCTAATGTTTTTCGCATGGCGAGGGAACTTTTTGATCGAGAAGCGGCCACCTTGGCCAAACTGGGAGTTCATCCGCAGATTCCCCGATTATTGGACTATTTTGAAGATAATCAACAGTTTTATCTAGTTCAAGAATACGTTAAAGGTCATAACCTGCACCAAGAGGTCAAAAAACGCGGACCGTTTAGCGAAGCGGGAGTCAAACAGTTTTTAAGTGAACTCTTGCCGATTTTGAAATATGTCCACGAGCAAAAGGTAATTCATCGGGATATCAAACCCGCTAACCTAGTTCGTCGGCAAACAGACCGAAAATTGGTTCTGATTGACTTCGGGGCTGTCAAAAATCAAGTTAATAGCGTCATGGCCAATGCCGATTCTCAAACCGCTTTCACTAATTTTGCCGTGGGTACCCAAGGTTTTGCCCCCCCCGAACAGATGGCCATGCGTCCCGTTTACGCTAGTGATATCTATGCGGTGGGAGCTACCTGTCTCTATCTACTCACGGGCAAATCTCCTAAAGCGATCGAAGTTGATATTAATACAGGTGAATTACTCTGGGAAAAATTAGTCAAGGTGAGTCCCCAGTTTGCTAAAGTCCTGAAAACAATGCTGGAAGTCTCTGTCCGTCATCGCTACAAATCCGCCCAAGAGGTAATGGATGCTTTAGACATGACGGCTTATGCCGATAGTCTAGCCCAAAGTTTAATCGCCGCTCCAATGGTTACTTCCCAGCCCCCCCGACAAGATTCAGGTTCGATAGCCACTTCCTCCGTTTCTGGCCGTCTCAAGTCTAAATTTCGTCCCAAAAATAAAAATCCAGAGGACTCTCCAGATAATATGCTGGGGGGACAGATGGCTTTTTCAGTGGTTAATACAAATGTATTGAATAAAAGTCAAGCCCGCAGCAGCACAGAGCTAACCCTACTGAAGAAAAAACCCCGCTTAGATGAAAAAGCGATTCTCGATGCTTACAATAACGGCCGGCGCAATTTCGCCCAAGAGGAATTACCAAATCTCAATCTGGCCAAAGCCAAACTTTTTGGCATCAATTTCTGTCAATCCAAATTAACAGGAGCTAATTTACGAGGGGCGGATCTGTCCAATGCGGATCTGGGCCGGGTTAATCTCAGTCAAGCTATTCTCAAAAATACCAATTTAAATAATGCCTATCTCGGTTATGCAGACCTGGAAGGGGCCGATTTACGCGGGGCTAATCTCACTGGCGCCCATCTTCGCTACGCTAATCTCAAAGATGCTAATCTTTGCGGGGCTAATCTCTCTGATGCCCAAGTAACTCGAGAACAAATCGCCCTGGCAAAAACCAATTGGTTAACAGTTATGCCCAATGGTAAACGCAGTTTCTGGTAATCTTTTTTCAGTGATCAGTAAACAGTAATCAGTAAACAGTGATCAGCAGACCCTAATTAGGGTTTGCGGCAAAAAGCTTTTCCTGGGGGCAGGGTGTGGGGTGTGGTTTTTTACCGATTTTGAGGTAGTCAGTTACCTAATTTTCAGGGAAAAAGTCCCGGAATTTTCCCCCCGATCCCCGCAATGGCTGGCACTTTTTGAGGGGAAAAAAGTATAAAAGTCTTACCCAACAAGGTTTTTAGATTTTTTCAGCAAACCCCACTTAAAACTCAAATCTGATAACTGATAACTTACCCACTGATAACTGATCACTGATCACTGATCACTGATTTAACCGCGGCTTTCCTTAAAGGTTTTGTAGGCGGTTTCGGAGTCGAAAATATGGCAATAATCAACGATTCGCTGCATTAATGCCCAAGAAAACTTGGTTTCTTTCAGGTGACTCCCCCAATTTTCTTGGAGACTAGCGTGAACTTTGCGGAGGTTATAGGAAGGAATCGCCGTCGAGATATGATGGGGGATATGGACATTAATATCGTGACAGAGAATTTCTACCCAACGGGGATAACTACAGTGAACTGTCCCTTCTAGTTGCGCTAAAGCTTGATTCCACTCTTCGGGATAGTAAAATTGAATATCGGGGTCTGTGTGATGGACAAGGGTAAAGGTACTCATCCAAAAATGATAGACAAACCAAGGCACCACCCAAAATTTAACGAACCCCCAGACACCAGTGTAGAAAATTAGGGTTGGGAAAAAAATAGCGGCAAAAACCAGAACTACAATCATCGAAAAGCGCGCTTTTTCCCGTTCGTTCTCCTTGAATTGTTCGATGTTGAAGTGTAGAATCGCCCAGTGGGCGATCGAACCGAGCCACCAGAAACGGCCGCGAATGCCGCGATAAAAGAGACGCACTAAGGGGTTGGCCGAGTTAAAAGCTTCTAATTCCCACGGATCCCAAGCATTATCTATAGTTACCATGTTAGTTTTAGCATGATGGCGATCATGGAGGAAACGCCAGCAGTGGAAGGGATAGATAAGCGGTAAGAGGAAAATATGACCGACAAGATCATTAACCCAGGGTCGATTAGAAAAAGACCGATGACCGCAATCATGGGCGATCACAAAAAATCCCGTTAAAGCTGTACCCGTGAAAATCCAAGCTAAAGGCAGTAAATACCAGGGAGAATAAACTAGCATTGCATAACCCGCAATGACCGCCAAAATATTCGTAATCACACCAAACCAAGCTTTAACTGGGTCTTTCTGGAAATATTCTTTGGGAATGCTTTTAATAATATCTTTCAGTTTAAAGTCTGGCTCGATCGAGGTGATCAACTCCCCATGCAATTTATCCGTCGTTGCCGTCATGAAATCTCCAATTACACTTAGGTGAACCCTTGACAAGAAATCAGCTAGGAGGTTTGGCTAAATTCTGCCTACTACCACAAGCCATCTTTTTTGTCAATATATTTTTAACTTTAATTAATAAACTTCCAGTGAAGCTTAATAATCCTTTACTTTATATACCATAAGAGGAGATTTTCTGTTTTGGCAAAATTTGACGGCTTGGGATTTTTACGGGGAAACTCCCCTGCTAAAATCGGGCGTTGTTTCTGATTTTACCACTCAATCCCAGCTTTTGGGGGGTTATACCCCCCAAACCCCGGAGCGCATTAGTTTTTCGGTGGGATGCTTACACGCAGCTGCTGATACATTTGTCATCATCTAAGAGTCACTGATAATTGCTGATTGTCGGTATTCCTGCAAATCTGAGATGCACCCTTGACGGCTGCCTTTTGCCTCTTGCCTTTTGCCTTCAAAAAATGATAACTGATAAAAAAACCTAAATATTGACTATTTTTAGGCATTTTTTAACGATTAGCGGTGCTTTCTAGGGATTTAATCTCCTCCTGTACCTTACGGTGTTCGCGATTTAACTGTTTTTTGACCGATTCGGGGAGTTGTTCCTGTTTTTTCAGGGCATTATTAAAGTAATCTAGTGCCAGTTTCAAAGAGCCAGTATTTTTATCCGTATTGCCTTGAATTCTCAGGATTTGACCCTTCAGATACATTAATTCCGGATTATCGGGGGTCGCTTTCAGAGCGTTATCGATAAACCGCAAAGCCTGATCATACTGCTTTAAATCCCGGTAAGCTAGAGCTATACCTCGATCGACCAAGTAATCGGGACTCCCGTATGTTTCTAGCCGTTGAATTGCCTCTTGGGGACTAGAAAAGGGCAGATTAACCGCTAAAATCAAATCCATATAACCCTTTAACAGGTTCAATTCTGGATCCGTAGGATTAACCTTTTCTGCGGTTTCCAAATACTGAAACACCTGTTGTAATCTGGGGATAGCCGATACTGCTCCTTCGGTTTGAAAAACGTAGGTTCCCTCCAAAAAACTCCCCACCGCGAGATACAAATTTCCCCTCAAAGGGTCGCTATCCTGCATTTGTTTGGCCGCTTCCTTAGTTTTCTCGGAGTAGGTTTTGAGGGTGTTCCAATCCTGGTCGGTAAAAGCAAGAGAGGCGCGCATAGCATGGGACAAAGGTTCTTGGGGTTCCTTTTCCGTGGCCTCAACAATTAATTTTTTTGCCTCTAGATAATTACCTTGTTTAAAAATAGCGTTAAAAGCGGCCTCGGTCTTATCACCAATCGGTCGGGGATTGGTTTTGCGGAAAGGATCTCCAGCTAACCCGGGACCAATCCAGTTAACCACTACCATAACAGCCAGCGAAGCACCGATCGCCATTTTTTTAGTTAAACCTAACCTCAGCACCATGGTCAAAAGTCTCCTTGAGCGAATGAAAAAATCTGTCACAATAGAAACGAGTTTCTAGACTTAATTTCCAGTTATTTTCCTGTCAATGCTTTATCTCAAAGATGTGGTTTATCATCCTCCCGCTGCCCTCAATCCCATTTTACAGGGGATTAATCTCGAATTAGCGCCCCAAGAATTAGGTCTGATTGTCGGGCCCAGTGGTTCTGGAAAAACGACTCTTTTGGAAATTTTAGCAGGCTTTGCCGATAAAACGGCGGGGACGATTCACTGGCGCGACCAAGAATTAACGGTGCTGCACCTGCAACAATTAGGAGGAATCGTTTTTCAGTTTCCTGAACGTCATTTTTGCGGTAAAACCATCCTTGAGGAGTTGCGTCTCGGTCATCCAGAGATTAAAAGCGATCGCCTAACGGCGGCCTTAAAGGAGGTAGGATTAGAAAATACTCCCCTGGATACTTCTCCCCATAATCTTAGTGGGGGTCAACAGCGTCGTTTATCCCTCGCTGTCCAGTTAATCCGGCAGCCTAATCTGTTACTTCTCGATGAACCTACGGCCGGTTTAGATTGGTCGATGCGTCGTCAATTGGCCAAACTTCTCGCTAGTCTCAAACAACACTGGACTTTATTAGTAGTTAGTCACGATGCTGGGGAATTATTGCCTATTGCTGACCGTCACTGGAAAATTGAACAAGGACATTTGAGGGAAGTAAAAAGTGAAAAAACAGATAGTTGAGGTTTTAGGGTTTTGGGGTATTAGTTGAAATTTCCCCACTCCCCTCATACCTGATGACTGATAACTGATAACTGATAACTGATGACTGATAACTGATAACTGATAACTGATAACTGAATTAATGATCCTTCCTGAATTATTTGACCTTTGGCAAGAAACCCTAGAATGGCAACCCGATGGGGCCCAACAAGCGCGATTTCAACAACTTTATGAGTTGATTTTAGAGGGTAATCAACGTTTTAATCTCACCCGAATTACCCAACCGGAGGAGTTTTGGGAAAAACATCTTTGGGATTCTTTATCGGGTTTAGCTTGGTTACAAAAATCCCAGCCAGATTTATTGACAAAATCCCTATCAGTCATTGATTTGGGGACGGGGGCCGGATTTCCGGGGGTGCCAATTGCGATCGCCTATCCCCATTGGTCGGTGACTCTCTTAGATTCCACCCAAAAAAAGATTAATTTTCTTGAAGAAGTTATTGACAAATTAGAGTTAAATAACACGAAAACTCGTTTAGGTCGGGCGGAAATCGTCGGGAAAAACCCTAAACATAACTGTGCTTACGATATCGTCTGTTTGCGAGCGGTAGCTAATGTGGATATCTGTGTTAACTATGCTTTGCCTTTCCTGAAAAAGACCGGAATCGCTATTCTCTATCGTGGTCAGTGGTCGTCGGAGGATAGTTTGAGTTTAGAGAAGAATCTAGAGAAAGCCGGCGGTAAAATCCTCGAAATTGCCAGTTTTACCACTCCCTTAAGCCAAAGTGTCCGTCATTGTCTATATATCGGCAAGGGATAACTCTAAGCGGTGAGAGGATGAAAAAAGAAAGCCAAGGCGAGGATAGCATAGGTAGCTAAGAGTAACATTCCTTCCAACCAATTCGATCGCCCATCACTACTAATCGAATTAGCCAACCACACCGCTACAGCCACTGCCACCAACTCAAAGGGATTAAAATTTAGATCCATGGGCTGACCGATAATATAACCCATGATAACCAAAACTGGAGCCACAAACAGGGCGATCTGCATACTGGAACCGACAGCCACAGATACCGATAGATCCATTTTATTCTTAAGAGCGACGGTGACAGCCGTAGCGTGTTCGGCCGCATTACCGATAATAGGCAAAAGAATCACCCCGGTAAACAGCGCCGTTAAACCTAGCTGTTCCGTAGCCTCCTCTAGGGATGCCACTAATAACTCCGATTCTACGGCCACGGCGATGGTAACGATCAATAAAATCAAAGACCAAAAC
This sequence comes from Microcystis sp. LEGE 08355, assembly GCF_015207185.1. Classification (NCBI taxonomy): domain Bacteria; kingdom Bacillati; phylum Cyanobacteriota; class Cyanophyceae; order Chroococcales; family Microcystaceae; genus Microcystis; species Microcystis sp. LEGE 08355. The sequence goes on from NZ_JADEXI010000154.1 coordinate 8,264, forward strand.
CAGATTTTTGGCTTTTCGGGGTTTTCTCCAGTGCTTTCCTCCTCGATACCTGCAATCCCGACATCGTAGAGATAGGTGTGGGTTTTCATGGAAAATAAGAGACTTAAACCATAGACGAAAATTAACACCGCTGCCACGGCCACGGATAGACGCTGTAGGACTACTTCCCCGACTCCCGTGGAGGTAAATTGCACGGCAGTGGGTAAAAGAATCGCCACCACCGCTAAATTCATCGCCGAAGCATTTAAACGAGCGGTTATCGGTTGAAATTCCTGTTCTTTGAAGCGTAAACCGCCTAAAAACATCGATAATCCCATAACTAAGAGTAAATTACCGATAATTGAGCCAGTAATCGTCGCTTTTACCACATCGATGAACCCTTCGCGCAAAGCGACATAGGCAAGAATTAATTCTGTGGCATTGCCAAAGGTGGCATTCATCAAACCACCAATATTTGGCCCGACCACCACCGCAATCGCTTCCGTGGCTTCCCCCATGTAGGCCGCTAGGGGGATAATGGCTAGACAAGCCGTGATAAAAACAACTGTTCCGCTCCAGTGT
>NZ_JADEXI010000155.1:0-8785 GCF_015207185.1 Microcystis sp. LEGE 08355
CGCTGCCACTCAAGTCTAACTCGACGCTAAACCCCAATCCGCGTAATTGTTGCGCTAACACCACACTGCGTGCCTCAGCTTTTTCTCCTTTGGAGACGAGATAAAAATCGGGAACCAAAAAAGATAAAGATTGCTTTTGTTGTAATAATATAATCAGACGTTCTAAACCGATCGCCCAACCCACTGCTGGTGTGTCTGGACCGCCTAATTGAGCTATTAAACCATCATAACGACCACCACCGCAAACCGTGGCTTGAGCGCCTAAATCATCGGACTGAATTTCAAAGGCCGTATGGGTGTAATAGTCCAATCCTCGGACTAAACAGGGATTAAGATTATAGATAACTCCCAAATCGGTTAGTAAAGATTGTACCCGTTCAAAATACTTTTGAGAATCACTGCCGAGATGTTCAAGAATACTGGGGGCATTCTCACAGATAATCTTGGTTTTCTCGTCCTTACTATCCAAAATTCGCAGGGGATTTTTTTCTAATCTCTGTTGAGAATCCGCATCTAAATCAGCTTTGTAGGGAGTCAAATAATCTAGCAAGGCCTGACGATAATTTTGCCTATCTTGGGCATTTCCCAGGGAATTAAGGTCTAATTTTAGGTTTTCTAGCCCCACAGCTTTTAATATCTCGCTGGCAAGGGTAATTACTTCCACATCCGCCCTAGGGTCATCACTTCCCAACAATTCGACCCCGATTTGATGAAACTGTCGCTGCCTACCCGCTTGCGGACGTTCATAACGAAACATCGGCCCCTTATACCAGAGTCTTTGTACTCCTCCAGCGGCCTGTAATTTGTGTTCAATATAGGCGCGAACGACCCCAGCCGTTCCCTCCGGTCGCAAAGTCAGGGAACGTTGACCGCGATCGAGGAAACTGTACATTTCTTTACCCACCACGTCCGTCGCTTCCCCGATACCCCGTTCAAAAAGTTGTGTCTGTTCAAAAATGGGAGTTCGTATCTCTTGATACAGCGCAGTCCCTAAAATTCTGCTGGCAGTTTCCTCTAACCACTGCCAGTAACCGACCTCCGCCGGTAAAATATCTTTTGTGCCTCGGATTGCCTGGATTTCGCCCATAGTTCTCTGTATTTTTATCCCTATTTGAACAATCTTAAACCGCTTAGAGTCACTAATACCGTCGATCCCTCATGACCGATGACACCTAGAGGTAAAGTTATATCACCGGCAAAATTGGCTATCAGCAATATGCCGATAAATGCGAGGGCGAAAGTGATATTCTGTTTAACAATGCGATTGGCACGACGACCAAGGTTAATCGCGCCGGGAATTTTGGCTAAATTATCGGACATAAGGATAATATCGGCCGTTTCCAAGGCGACATCACTACCCGCTTTTCCCATGGCAATCCCCACATTAGCCATAGCTAAAGCGGGCGCGTCATTAATGCCATCTCCTACCATAGCGACAGTGTGATATTTTTCTTGCAGATTTTGGATAACGGTTAACTTATCTTCGGGTAGTAAATCAGCGTAAACCTCCTCAATACCGAGTTTTTTAGCGACTTGATCGGCACTTTGTTGATTATCACCCGTAATTAAAACGATATGTTCGATACCGATCTTTTTTAGCTGCTTCACCAGATTAACTGCCGAGTCACGAAGGGTATCGGCCACAGCGATCGCACCGAGCATTTGATTCTCTTGTACTACCCAAACGAGGGTTTTACCTTCTTTTTGTAAACGCTCGCGGATAGCTAGGATATTCTGGTCAAGATCAGCAAGATGATCACGAATATAGGCAAAATTGCCCACAGATACCGACTTATTGGCAATTTTTCCTGTGATACCCCGTCCCGATACCGCTTGTACCTGATTAGCACTGAAGAAATTTATACCACGTTCCCTGGCTGTGACGGTAATAGCGGACCCGATGGGATGTTCGGAACAGGATTCTAGGGATGCAGCCACCGCTAACACCTCATTTTCGCTGACTGCATGGATAGGAATAATTTCCACCACTTGCAACTTACCAAGGGTGAGAGTGCCAGTTTTATCAAAAGCGATCGCTCGTATGCGGCCGATCATCTCCAATCTTGCGCCATTTTTGAATAAAATCCCCTGTTTTGCCCCGTTAGCGATACCCGATAACAAAGCTGGCATAATTGAGGCCATTAAAGCACAGGGAGAAGCCACCACGAGAAAAATTAAGGCCCGATAGATAGTAGTTTCCCAGGTCCAACCCCAGAGAAAAGGCGGTAAAATCCCGAAAATTAAGCCCAAAATCACGATAATTTTCGCATAACCCCGCTCGAAACCTTCGATAAACTGTTGGGAGGGAGGGGATTCATTTTGCGCTTTTTCTACCAAACGAATCACCCTCTCAATTAAGCGACTTTCGGGGGGAGTTTCCACCTTTAAACGTAGCACTCCCGCACCGTTGAGAGTTCCCGCAAAGACTTCTTCCCCGATGGTTTTATCCACGGGAAGCGATTCTCCGGTAATTGGCGCTTGATTAATGGGACTGTTTCCCTCCATAATAATGCCGTCAATGGGGATTAATTCACCCGGTTTGACCAAAACTGTATCACCGATCCGTAATTGCTTGATAGGAACCTCTTTTTCCCTGTCTCCCGTGATTAATCTAGCAGTATCGGGAGTCATAGCCATGAGAGAACGAATATTGCGATCGGTTTTCGCCATGGCAATCTGTTCTAAAGCACCACTAATAGCGAAAATCAGGATTAAAATGGCTCCATCGATGATGAGATAGTAATTACTGTCCCAGAGTCCCAAAATCGCCGCCCCCAAGGCCGCTACAATCATTAACAGGTCCACATCCAGTTCTTTTTCCTCCCATAAAGTCGTCAATCCTGCTTGGGTACTCTCGTATCCTCCCACCAGATATGCGATCGCTAGTAGGATGAAAGCCGGGCCGATCAGATTAAAGTGTAGGCATAACCAACCAAAAAAGACTAAAATAGCGCAAATTCCTGCGGCAACTGCCGAGGAATACTCAGACAACCAAGAGGACGAGATACTCTGAATCATGGATTGATGGCAATTGAGTAGCTGGTTATAATTAAATTGAAGATAGATTTTGGTTTCGATCCCCCCTTAATCCCCCCTTGATAAGGGGGGTGATAGATTTTGGTTTCGATCCCCCCTTAATCCCCCCTTGATAAGGGGGGTGTCTGAGAGTTTTTAACATCTACCTACTTAATTCTCTCCCCATTCTAGAAAAAATTAGATCGATGCAGAAAACCGCTATCACGTTATCCCCCGCAGTCAACCTAGCTGATAATAATTGGAATTTTGCCGAGGTTTGGATCGATACGCTGCTATCTCCCCCCTATATCTTGCTTTTACTCGCTGAATCTTCAGGAAACTGTCGCGTGTACGATCCCTCCGAGGGTTATCAGGTAGTATTCACCGGTGCGAGTTACGAGGAAGCGGAAAATTGGCTACTAGAGGACGAATTTGAACCGGTAGAGGGACGACTTTCAGCAGCAGAGATATAATTTCCTTATCTTCCTTTCCGCTTTTCTCCGATGCTATCCTTACTAAAAAAGCGATGGAATTGGCTAAAATCGCTCTTTATTGGCAGTCCGAAGGCAATTAACCCCAAAAAAGTCCAAAATACTCCTCCAGAACCCCGTGACGCACCAGAGGGATAGACCGAACTCATGAAAACCGACACGATTTTCTACCGACTTTTTCAAACCTTTCCCGATCTTCTGTTTGAGTTAATCGACTTTCCCAGCGAATTAGCCAATTTCTATCGATTTTCCTCCGTAGAGGTGAAACAACTATCCTTTCGCATCGATGGAGTCTTTCTACCAGAACGGGAAGATTTACCGATTTATTTTACCGAAGTTCAGTTTCAGAATGATCCGGAGTTTTATGCGCGTTTTTTCGCCGAAATTTTTCTCTATCTCAAACAGACGCAGTTAAAAAACAATTGGCGCGGGGTGGTGATCTATCCGAATCGAAGGGTGGAAAGGGAGAATATAGAGCGATATAGAGAGCTATTACAAGAAACAAGAGTACAAAGAATTTATCTCGAGGAATTAGCTGATATTCCACCAGATTCGCTCGGATTAGCGACGCTAGAGTTAGTAAGCTTACCCGAAGCGCAAGTGATCAACCGGGGAAAGGAGTTAATCGTGCGAGTGAGGGAAACGGGGGTAGAAAATCGCCAACAGGAACTTTTAGAATTGATAGAGACGATTTTGATTTACAAGTTGCCGCGGATTAATCGAAAGGAGATAGAAGCTATGTTTAGTTTAAGCGAGTTAAGACAGACGCGTGTGTTTCAGGAGGCCCTAGAGGAAGGTCGCCAAGAAGGTCGTCAAGAAGGTCGCCAAGAAGGTCGCCAAGAAGGTCGCCAAGAAGGGGAAATCATCGGAAAATTAGCTTCTGTTCCCTTATTATTGCGAGCGGGGGTTAATCCCCAAGAAATCGCCGCTTCTCTGGGATTATCTCTCGAACAGGTCTTAGAAGTGGCTCGCTCGCCGGGAGAGAGCGAGCGCTAGGGTATTTTCAGAACTAAAAAAGCGATGGAATTGGCTAAAATCGCTTTTTATTGGCAGTCTGAAGGCAATTAACCCCAAAAAAGTCCAAAATACTCCTCCAGAACCCCGTGACGCACCAGAGGGATAGAGCGAACTCATGAAAACCGACACGATTTTCTACCGACTTTTTCAAACCTTTCCAGGTCTTCTGTTTGAGTTAATCGACTTTCCCAGCGAATTAGCCAATTTCTATCGATTTTCCTCCGTAGAGGTGAAACAACTATCCTTTCGCATCGATGGAGTCTTTCTACCAGAACGGGAAGATTTACCGATTTATTTTACCGAAGTTCAGTTTCAGAATGATCCGGAGTTTTATGCGCGTTTTTTCGCCGAAATTTTTCTCTATCTCAAACAGACGCAGTTAAAAAACAATTGGCGCGGGGTGGTGATCTATCCGAATCGAAGGGTGGAAAGGGAGAATATAGAGCGATATAGAGAGCTATTACAAGAAACAAGAGTACAAAGAATTTATCTCGAGGAATTAGCTGATATTCCACCAGATTCGCTCGGATTAGCGACGCTAGAGTTAGTAAGCTTACCCGAAGCGCAAGTGATCAACCAAGGAAGGGAGTTAATCGTGCGAGTGAGGGAAACGGGGGTAGAAAATCGCCAACAGGAACTTTTAGAATTGATAGAGACGATTTTGATTTACAAGTTGCCGCGGATTAATCGAAAGGAGATAGAAGCTATGTTTAGTTTAAGCGAGTTAAGACAGACGCGTGTGTTTCAGGAGGCCCTAGAGGAAGGTCGTCAAGAAGGTCGTCAAGAAGGTCGCCAAGAAGGTCGCCAAGAAGGTCGCCAAGAAGGGGAAATCATCGGAAAATTAGCTTCTGTTCCCTTATTATTGCGAGCGGGGGTTAATCCCCAAGAAATCGCCGCTTCTCTGGGATTATCTCTCGAACAGGTCTTAGAATTGGCTCGCTCGCTGGAAGATAGCGATCGCTAGGGTATTTTCAGAAGTTTGATTGCTGATTTCCCCTTTTAGGACGAATTTGAACCAGTAGAGGGACGACTTTCGGCAGTAGAGATATAATTTCCTTATCTTCCTTTCCCCCTTTCTTCGATGCTATCCTTACTAAAAAAGCGATGGAATTGGCTAAAATCGCTTTTTATTGGCAGTCTGAAGGCAATTAACCCCAAAGAAGTCAAAAATACTCCTCCAGAACCCAGCGATGGGGAATATGAAGGGATATTGATGGGGTTATTCGAGCAGGTGGCGGCGGGAACCACTACCGGCGGGTTACGGGGATGGCTATACAGTCGCCATTGTGACGATAAAAAGCTGGCGCGGTGGTTAGAGGTCAAAAGCGAGGAATGGCTACAGTATCCGGAAGATTATCAAACTTTAGGGCGGGAGCTGGCGGCTTTAGGCAAGGTGATGACGGGAAATCTGGGGGAAGTGTCCCAACGGATTAGCCTCCAGTTACGCGACGCGGTGAGGGATGTTTCCAGTGTGGAGGGGGAAAATCTAGGCTCAAAGGAGACGGATTTAACGGAAGTCCAAAAATTCTATCAACTTTTGAATCAAGGGAAAACTTCGACAACTCAAAGACTATCCACCGCTAATAATACCCCGATTGTTCAGGATGCCGAATTCTGGTTTAAGCGAGGATACCAGAAATACATGAATGGGGATTTTATCGGCGCGATCGCATCCTACGATCGAGCTTTAGAAATTAAACCCGATGACCCTGATGCTTGGTACAACCGAGGGGGTGCGTTAGGTAATTTAGGCAGATTAGAAGAAGCGATCGCATCCTATGATCGAGCTTTAGAAATTAAACCCGATTTCCATCTAGCTTGGACTAACCGAGGGAATGGGTTAGGTAATTTAGGCAGATTTGAAGAAGCGATCGCATCCTTCGACCAAGCGGTAGCCATTAAATCCGATGACCATCAAGCTTAGTCTGACCGAGGGTGGGCGATTTGTTCTCTGGGTACAATAGGGCTAGATCAGCTAACAGAATACAGCGATCCTTACCATTGGGCAGCCTATACCCTGACTGGACAGGACTAACTTATGGAAATTCCCAAAACAATTATCAATCTTGAAGCGCTGCTAATCGCCCTCGCACAGCAGACTGAACCTTTGCCAGAATATCTACAGCGATCGCTCAAAGAAATTGGACGATTACTAAGGTGTTGGGTTTCATGCTTCAACCCAACCTACGTTCTAAAGAGATTTGTAAATTATTTAAAGCGAACTAATAGGAATACCAGCTTTATCCATATCCAAAAGTTATACTAAATCCTGTTGAGAAGGTGTAGAATAGGCTCGAAATCTTTTTCCTCTCGGCTACTTAGGGTTTGCTGACAAAGTACGGGCGAAGCATTCGGGTAGAAAATCTACGGTTTCACCGATAAGTTATTGCCCGAATGCTTCGCCCCTACAGGACTAAATCCTGTTTAGAAGCTGTAGAATAGGCTCGAAATCTTTTTCCTCTCGGCTACTCAAACCCTACTTAAAACTACATTCCCATAATTTCGTAACCGGAATCTACATAAATAATCTGACCGGTAATACCACTAGCAAGATCACTGGCTAAAAAAGCGGCCGTATTTCCCACCTCAATTTGTGTCACCGTGCGATGTAAAGGAGCGATTTCTTCCACATGATGGATCATATCAAGAATTCCCCCCACGGCCGAAGATGCCAAGGTGCGAATTGGACCGGCAGAAATACCATTAACTCGGATCTTTTGGCCACCTAATTCCGCGGCTAAATAGCGAACACTCATTTCTAAACCTGCTTTTGCCACCCCCATTAAATTATAGTTAGGAATTACCTTGACACCACCGAGATAGGTAAGAGTGATAATACTTCCCCCTTCCGTCATCAAAGGTTTAGCCGATCGAGCTAGACGGGTTAGGGAAAAAGTGCTAATATCTAGGGACTTAGTGAAAGCTTCCCGGGGAATGGCGGTAAAATCGCCCGTTAAACCCTCTTTATCAGCAAAAGCGAGACAGTGAATCAAAATATCCAGTTTGCCCCATTTTTCCGCCACTGTAGCGAAAGTATCTTCTACCTGTTGGTCATTTTGGACATCGCAGGGGACATAAAAAGCGGGATTAAGTTCATCGGCCAATTCTCGCACTTTTTTCTCAAAACGGCCTTTTTCGTCGGGGAGATAGGTGACACCGATATTTGCACCAGCTTGATGGAGTTGTTGGGCAATTCCCCAAGCGATCGAGCGATTATTGGCAATTCCCGTCACTAGGGCGTTTTTTCCCGTTAAATCTAACATAGTTCTCGTTTCTCTTACAAAAATCTCCCCAATAGCCGACCCCAGCGAGATTCGGTATAATAGGGATACAGATAACGGGGCAGCAATGATCACCCCTCCCCCATTGTCTGGCAAAAAGCGCCCAAAACTTTTCCCAGTTTAGGGAGCGGTTGTGTTTAATAGAGGTGACACTCGTTGCATAATAAAAACAATTTTCCCCTTTTTTGGATGTGAGATGGACTTATCCCTAATACAAGATAAACCCCTAGCAGATGTGTTCCGTCGAATCGGCAGCGGCAATTTCCCCCCGGTGGTGGAATTGTTCGAGCGTGGCAAAACGATCTTTTTTCCGGGAGATCCCGCCGAAAGAGTCTATTTTTTGCTGAAAGGAGCCGTTAAGTTGTCGCGAGTCTATGAAGCGGGAGAAGAAATTACCGTGGCTCTACTGCGGGAAAATAGCGTCTTTGGTGTGCTATCCTTACTCACCGGCCAGCGATCGGATCGTTTTTATCATGCCGTGGCTTTTACTCCGGTAGAATTACTCTCGGCCCCGATCGATCAGGTAGAAAGGTCCCTCCGCAATAATCCCGATTTATCAATGTTGATGCTGCAGGGGTTGTCCTCGCGGATTCTGCAAACGGAAATGATGATCGAAACCTTGGCTCACCGGGATATGGGTTCACGTTTGGTCAGTTTTTTATTAATTCTCTGTCGTGATTTTGGGGTTCCCACCACCGATGGCATCCGGGTTGACCTAAAATTGTCTCACCAAGCGATCGCAGAAGCGATCGGTTCTACTCGCGTCACTGTCACCCGTTTATTGGGAGAGCTGCGGGATCAGGAAATGGTCTCAATTTACAAGAAGAAAATTACCGTCCATAATCCCGTCGCTCTCAGTCAACAATTTACTTAAATTCTGGATGACTAGCGCTTATATTTTGGTTTTGGCCATCGTGGTTTTAGGTGGTCTGATAGCTGCGGTTGGCGATCGTATAGGTAGCCGTATCGGTAAGAAAAGGA
>NZ_JADEXI010000156.1:0-8764 GCF_015207185.1 Microcystis sp. LEGE 08355
AGTCCGTTGATACGGTCTAAGAGCAAGCGCGGATGAAGAAATAAATGGCCATCAGTAGCAGAAAAATATAAAAAGTAATCCGCACCAATCGATCCGGTAATTTCGGTAAAAAACGAGTGGTTACTTGTACACCTAGGGAACCACCGATACCTAAAATAATCCCTTGTAGATAAAGAATATAACCGGCTTGGGCATGAGCGAAACAGGCGGCGATCGAATTGAGTAAAACCACACCTAAACTGGTGACAATGGCGATTTTGATCTTTTCTGCCAAAAAAATCATTTGTAGTGGCACCATGATCGCCCCACCGCCAATTCCGAAAATACCGGCTAGAAATCCAGCGATTCCTCCGGTTAGCAGACAGGCTAGATTAGGATGCAATCTAATGGCAGAAACTGGCTCTTTTTGGCTTAAATTTTGCTTGAGATTGGTTAAATAGATATTGAGCAGTAAAAAAAAACCAAAAGCAGCTTCTAGGAGGTGTTTGGGGCTATATTTGACCAGATAGACCCCGATAAATGCCGTAAAAATCCCGGGTAAACCCAAGAGGAGAACTCGCTGCCATTTGAGGGAACCTAATCGCCAATTTTGGATCGTACCCCCTAGGGAAGTGAAAACGATCGCTAAACTGCTGGTAGCCACCGATTCTCCGTAACTGTAGCCCAAATTTAACAGGATCGCCACGGAGATAGTGCCACCCCCAATACCGAATAAACCCGCTAATAAGCCCGAAAAAACGCCCGTTATCAGTAAAATCAAGTAATTGTCTGCCATTATCTTCGTTTCATGGCCTTGAAGGGTCTGAATTTGCTATCATACCTAGAGGCAATGGTAGAACATTTTCTCGAAGAAAGGGCTATTAACTAAAATTTAGTGATCAATGGGGCTAAATTATTGACAATCACCTGATATTTTTTCTGATTTAATTAGGGTTTGCTGAAAAAGTAAGGGCGAAGCATTCGGATAGAAAATCTCCGGTTTCAGCGATAGGTTATGCCCGAATGCTTCGCCCCTACAGGACTTGCACCTGTTTCGCAAAACCAGCCACTAAAACCCTTACCTCGTCTATATTTCACATTTATTCAGCAACTCCTAATTACATAACCTTTATCCCTGCACTGCTGAGAAACTTACCTATGACTAAAAGAGCTTTACTACTAATCAATCGTCACTCGCGCAAGGGTAAAGAAAACTTTGCTCAAACTGTCGATCTGCTCAATGATTGGGATTTTGAAATTATCAGCGTCCCTTTGAAAAAGGTAGAAGATATACCTTTTTTGCTGGAAAAATATCGCTCTAATATTGATTTAGTTATCGTCGGTGGTGGCGATGGGACTCTTAATGCTATGGCGGATGTGTTGGTAGAAACTCAACTTCCTCTAGGCATTATACCTCTGGGAACAGCTAATGATTTAGCCCGGACTTTAGGGATACCGAATTCTATTGCCGAAGCCTGTCGAATTATTGCCGAAGGTAACTTAAAATATATCGATCTAGGTTGGGTAAATAATAAATACTTTTTCAACGTGGCTAGTTTAGGATTAAGTGTGAAAATTACCCAAAAACTGAGCAAGGGTTTAAAGCGACGTTTGGGAATTTTTGCCTACGCTTGGACAGCCCTACAGGTATTAAGTAAAACCCGTCCTTTTACCGCTATGATCCGTGTTGATGGTCAAAATATCAAAGTTAAAACCCTACAAATAGCGATTGGAAATGGTCGTTATTATGGGGGAGGAATGCCGATAGCTCACGATGCCCAAATCGACGATCAAAGGTTAGATTTATATAGCCTAGAAATTGAACACTGGTGGCAAATTTTCCCGCTTTTATGGACATTACCGCGAGGACAACAGGGTTTATTATCTTGGGTGAGAACTCTTAAGGGGAAAGAAATTCAAATTCAGACTCGTAAACCCCATAGTATCAACACCGATGGCGAAATTACTAGCACTACTCCCGCCATGTTTCGAGTTATTCCTAGCGTTTTAGGAGTCTATATTCCCCGTCAGAAAACACAATCTTAAAATTAACGAAAAGGAGGAGAATACAATAAACCCCCCTTTGTCCAAAGATTATTTAAACCTCGATCGAGTTGTAGGGGTTTACCGATTTCACGCTCATAAATTTCACCGTAATTACCCACCTGTTTTAAGACTCTTTGGGCAAAATCATTGGGTAAACCCATATCTTCGCCCAACTTCTCATCGATACCCAAAAAGCGCCGAATACTGGGGTCTTTGCTATCGGCAAAAGTGGCAATATTTTCTGAGTTAATCCCGAATTCTTCCCCTTGAATTAAACTAAAAACGATCGAGCGGACGGCATTCGACCAAGCGGGATCACCATCGGCCACGGCCGGGGCCAAGGGTTCCTTAGATATTACCACTTCTAATAATTGATGATCCTGCGGTCGGGGAAAAACCGAGCGCCGGGCTACCAATTGGGAGCGATCGGAAGTGACAGCCTGACAACGCCCCGCCTGATAAGCTGTATATAAGGCCTCCACATCATCGGAAACGATCGGTTTATAACCTTGCACTGCCGCTTTTGCCATGGCATCGGCCAGATTTTGTTCCGTGGTGGTTCCCGACAGCACACAAATGGACTTTCCGCTTAAATCTTCTAATTTCTTAATATTACTGGCTTTCGTGGCCATAATTCCCTGACCATCATAGAAAACCGGGGTGATAAACTCCATCCCCAGGGCGGTATCCCGGTTAATCGTCCAGGTGGTGTTGCGACTGAGGATATCCACTTCTCCCGTCTGTACGGCAGTAAATCTCTCTTGGGGGCTAAGTTTACGATATTCGACTTTAGAGGGATCATCAAAGAGAGCCGCAGCGATAGCTCGGCAAATTTGCACATCTAAGCCCGAATATTCGCCTTTTTCATTAACAAAGCTGAACCCCGACACTTCTCCGTTAATGCCACAAATTAACTTACCGCGATTTTTCACCGTTTGCAAGCGGCCAGCATCGGGACTACTTGCGGTGTTAGAACTAGAATTAGATTGATTTTCCGTCCCACAGGCAGTAATTAGCAGTAAAAGCAGGGACAATGCACAAAAACGCCACTTTAGCATAGATATTCTCTGAAAAATTTTTTTAGTCACTTAATTTTAGCGGAAAGACCAGAGCAAGCTTAACAGTATAGCCACGATCGCACCGATAACCGTATTGATCACATTGACCAATTCATTAGTTAACCACAGAAAGCGGGTTTGTAGGGTAGCGCCGATGAGACTTTCGATATTGGTGGCGATAAATGCCGCAATTACACACCATAACACACCGATAAGATCGATCGCACCGATAGCCCATGCTAACAGGGAAATCGCCGTGGCTGCCAGCAAACCGGCGAGCGTTCCTTCCAAACTAACAGCACCTTCTGTTCCCCGGGGGACGGATTTAAAATTAGTGATTAGATAAGTAGTTTTACCGTAAGCTTTACCCACCTCACTGGCAGTAGTATCGGCTAATTTAGTGCTAAAACTAGCCACATAAGCGAGTATTAAGAGGTAATCCCAGGGAGAAGCGGCAAAAAGACTTAGGATAGCGCAAATTGCCCCCGCTAAAGCGGAACCCCAGACATTTTCCGGACCGCGTACCCCCGCTCTTTTTTCGGCGATTCCCTCCGCTTCCTTGCGAGCTAAACCGATGCGGGTAACAGTAGAGCCGACGAGGAAATAGAATAAAACAATTAGATAACCGCGCCATCCCAAGCTTCCCCAAACAATTACCCCTAGAACCCAAGCATGGAGATAACCCATCCGAGTTAAGAGCTTTTTTGGGGCAATTGCAGCAATTCCGAGGAGGACGGTATTGAGAAGAATAGCGACGAGCCAAGGATTGGTTAACATAGTATCTAGGCAAAGTTTACCTCCCCTATTGTATCGATCGAGTCGATGAAAACTAATCAACCTTATCAACCTCTTTTACTGCGAATTCTGCACGGATTCACGGGAATTGTCCTCATTGCCGCCATGGTTACGGCCTATTGGACCTATGATACTTTTGACGGTCGTTGGTTAAAACTGCCCCTACCAGAATATCAAGAAATTGAAAGTATTCATGGTACTTTTGGACTCTATACTCTGATTATCTTTCCCGTTTTTGCTATCTATGCTTTTCGTCGCGGCAACAAAAGATTAATTCAAAGTGATTCTCTTAACAAATTAACTCAATTTGGTAAGCCGATTTGGTGGTATAGTCTCCATCGTTTAGTCAATACTTTGACTCTTTTTGCCCTAACTTTTGCTTTGTATAGTGGGCGGATGATGGATTCCAAATGGCTACCGGAAGGGGAATTAAATCACTTTTGGTATTATGCCCATTTGCTCAGTTGGTTAATTATGGTAGTATGTCTGGTGCTGCACCTGCTCATGACTGCTAAAGTGGGAGGGATTCCCCTGTTATTATCTATTCTTAAATGGGGTTTTCGTGAACAAGATAGTCCGAAATTATGGTTATCTCAATTACGTCAATGGGGGTTAAGTTTGCGTCTAGCCAATACTTTTCAGTGGCTACAATCTCTTAACTTATATAAAGTCTTAGAAATTGTTGTTTTATTGGCTATTATAGCAGCTTGGATTATTCCCAAGTTTGACTAAGCTGTACTGTGTTTAAACTGAGTATTGGGAATTTTAGTACAAAAGCTCAAATTCCCTGCTACCCTCCTCTCCTATACCTTTTAAACAGGATTTAGTATAATTTATTGACCCCGACGAGCGAGAATAATCATCGTCTTCGCTAAGGGAGCAATACGACCAATACGATAGATTTTATCTACCGATAAATTAGCTTCTGTTAACAGTTTTGTGATAGTTTTGACAGACCAGAATTTAATATGTCCGTGATCCCAAAGAGCGGTAAAATGCTCGTCCATCTTACCCGTAGCCGCTAGGGCCAAATTTTTGAGATAACTATGATAGGGAGTGGATATCAGCGCATATCCTCCGGGTTGCAGCAGATTATAAACGGTCTTAGCATAATCGCGCGGAGCATAGACGTGTTCTACCACTTCCAAACTAATTAACAGAGGAAAAGTACCAAATTTACCAGCCAGATCATCATAGGCGGAGCCAACGTATAGATCAAGTTCAGGATAGGCTTTTTTTGCCTCTGCTATCCCCGATTCGGAAGGATCGCAGCCACTGACTTGAAATCCTTTTTCTGATAACCAATTAGCGATCGAACCGTTGCCACAACCGAGGTCAAAAATACGCTTTTCAGGAGGAGCAAGATCGGCAAAAATCTGACTTAGAGAGGGTAGCAAATAAGCGTGGGCAGTCCCACAGCAAGAATTTTGATAATGATAATAATCTGACATATCTTAAAATAGTTAATATGTAAGTATTTTTTGTGGTATCACCACTATCGCAGGGTAATACAAAAAGTAACTTTTGTCAAGGGTTTAGTGAAATTTATTGTCACATCCCATTGATAGGATATACCATATTATTTTATCAATACATCGCATATACTATTGTCAATGGACATCCTGCAAAAATCAAAAACCTTCCCTTAGACGAGAAGTCGCCGAGCCATTATTCTCCTAGTTAGAAGTCGTAAACTTAACAGTAATAGCTGAATTCTGTTATCAGAAAACCCGAACAATTACCAGAGCGGATCGGAGTATAAATGAACGGTTAAAGAATCTTGATCGCCAGGGATACCAGTAATACAACTACAAATTTGAGTACCATCATCTAATTCTACTTCACAAGCGTGACAGGAACCCATTAAACAGCCAGTAGGAATGTCAATTCCCGCTTTTTTGGCTACATCTAATAATAGTTCTCCCGCTTCCGCTTCTATGATGATATCATCGGGTAAAAAACGCACTGCAATAGTCATAATTTTTCCTTACAAATGAGCAAAAATAGGTTTAAGATTTAAATGTTCTTCCAGTAAATTAGCCATAGCATCTAGGGTTATTTCTCTTTGTTCGCAATAGTTAGCAATTCCCGTAGGCAAAGATAATAAACTGCGACGCTGACGCAGATGATTTAGCCAAGTTCTTCGCCAAGAACCATTATCAAAGATACCATGTAAATAACAGCCCCAAATTGACAGAGAATCATTGACAATTCCTAGACTAGCATCTTCCTCGAACATTTTTTGATAACCTGATTCCCTTTCCCATTCGCTTATTCCTTGGTGAATTTCGTATCCTGTTACTGGTAAACCCGCTTGGGGATAATTGGATAAAACTTGTCGTTGACGGGTAATTTTTTCGGCAGTAATTACCGTTTTTAAGGGCAGTAAATTTAAGCCAGCTGCCTCACTATCGGAGCCTTCTCGATGGTCGGGATCCAGGATTAATCGCCCTAACATTTGCAAACCACCACAGATGCCAAAGATAATACCTCCCCTTTGGTGATAGGCTTGTAATTGATTAGCCATACCACTTTGATTAAGAGCAATTAAATCAGCGACGGTGGTTTTAGAACCGGGGATAATTACCCCATCGGGATCACCTAAAGATTCCTGTAATTCTAGATAACGGACATTAACCGTTGCTTCACCACAGAGAGGGTCAAAATCAGTAAAATTAGCGATATGAGGCAGACGAATGACACTGATATTTACTTCAGCTTTAGGTTTTTGGGCAGGGCGATCGAGTAAACTAAGAGAATCCTCGGCACTTAAAAAGATATCACTATAGGGAAGAACTCCCAACACGGGAATTTTTGTATAATCTTCTAGCCAAGTAATCCCTGAATCTAAGAGAGATTTTTGTCCGCGAAATTTATTGATCACAATACCTTTAATTAAAGCTCTTTCCTCCGGTTCTAATAATTCTAACGTACCGACGACGTGAGCAAAAGCCCCCCCGCGATCAATATCCACCACTAAAATAGTAGCGGCATCGAGATATTTAGCCACCCGCATATTAGTTAAATCCCGATGTTTGAGATTTATTTCCGCCGGACTTCCCGCACCTTCACAGACAACTAGATCAAATTCTGCCGATAATTTAGCCAAAGATTCTTTAATTGCTTGCCAACCTTGCTCAAAATAATTCTGATAATAATCCGCTGCCGTGGTGACACCAACAGCCTTGCCTTTAATAATCACCTGAGAGGTCATATTTCCCTGGGGTTTTAATAAAATTGGGTTCATTTCTACCCGGGGAACTGTCCCCGCAGCCCATGCTTGCACCGCCTGAGCGTGACCCATTTCTCCCCCTCCGGCGGTAACATAGGCATTAAGGGCCATATTCTGACCTTTAAAGGGTGTTACTTGCCAGCCTTTCCGCTTGAATAAACGACATAAAGCGGCAGTTAAAAAAGATTTACCCGCGTGGGAAGTCGTCCCCACTACCATAATTGCTTTCATCTAGTTTTTTTAATTGAGCATTTTCAGTTAACTGATAACTGATAACTGATAACTGATAACTGACACCTGACACCTTTAAAAAGAAAACCAACGTTGCAGAGTATTGAAAAATCTTTGCCAGAAATTGGGTTGAGGGAAAAAGTCCCCTTGGGGTTGCCATTTTTCTATTAATTTCCTCCCCAGAGGAGTGAGACGAAAACTATCGGTTATCCCCTGTCCATCTACTTCGCGCCGCAAAATTCCCACTTTAATCAACCAGAGAAGATATCTTTCCACTGCTGCTTCCGTCAGCAGTCTGGAAGTATAACCTTTCTCTAAACCCCCAGCACCAGGGATGCTTAAAAGTGATACACTTTGCTCAAGCATAGCGGCGAATAGGGTGACACGGAAAGGAGAACAACAGAGGGCGCGTTCGGCCCTAGTGATGGTAGCATCAGGATAATTGATGGCGGTAACGGTGGGAGTCGATAGGCTCATAGATTCCAGTCGTTTAGCTATGGATAAACTCATTGTTACATTGATCTGGCCTCAACCCCTGTTAACCCCAATCACCGATAAAATAGGGATGAAGTGTTAAGTAGCTTGAGTGTTTATGCAGTCTCCCGAACCGTTCGATAATAAATATACCCCAGAGGAAGTGGAAGTGGAAATTGAAACCGACGATTTCCCCCCCGTTGATACCCGGGTTAGTTTCGCTGCCACCCTCGAAAAAGTGAAAACTTGGTACGGCAGCCTCTCCACACCAGCACAGGTAGTCGTGGCAGTGGCGGGGGTTTTTGTGGCTCTTTCGATTTTAACGGCGATTTTACGCCTAGTCAGCGCAGTTTTAAGCGCTTTAATCCTTGCCGCTATCGTTTATCTCATCTATCGTTACATCCTCAAACCGAAATTTTAGTCGGCTATGCACATTTTCTGTTCAATGTCAAGAGTTTAGTTGATAAAAAAAATTTATGGAAGAAGCGGACACCAGAGATATCTTGGGGGAAAATGTGGCTAAGTTGGGATTGGCCCAGATCCAGCGTCATCTATTTCTCTGCTGCGATCAGACTAAGCCAAAATGCTGTGACAAGGAAGAAGGGTTAGAAGTGTGGGATTATTTAAAGAAGCGGTTAAGTGAATTACAACTCGATCGCCCTAGGGCAGACCGTCCGGGCTGTATTTTTCGCACTAAAGCCAACTGTTTGCGGGTTTGTAGCCAAGGACCGATTTTGTTAGTGTACCCGGAAGGAGTCTGGTATGGAAGGGTAAACAAGGAAGCGATCGAAAGAATTATCCAAGAACACCTAATCGGTAATCAAATCGTCACCGAATATGCTTTCCTTCGCCACGATTTGCCGGCAATTTCCCTGAACTATCCGGGAGAAGAACCGGAAACAATAGAGGAAAACAGCGTTAAAACTAGCTGAAACACAATTAATTAGGG